>CANJYI010000034.1 GCA_947478975.1 Chthoniobacteraceae bacterium | reverse complement strand
TTCCAAGCTGTCTGTAGAGCGGGTGCCGCCGCTGCGGGTAGCGCGAGTATACCACATCGTATCCTCGGGCAGCTTCGCGCAGGAGGGTTTTGACCTCGGCGGGAGGGTTTTGCAGATCGTCGTCCATGATCACGCAGTAGTCTCCCGTGGCGTGGTTGAGCCCGGCTAGGACCGCGTTGTGTTCTCCAAAGTTCCGGGTCAGTTCGAGTGTCCGAACCACGCCCGGATATTTTTCGCTCATCTGGCGGCAGGCGTGCACGGAGCCATCCGCACTGCCATCGTCGACCAACAGGATTTCAAGGCTCGCTGCATCCCGCAGTTCGCTCACCAACTGGTCGCAAAGCTTGGCGATGGTCGGCCGCGAGTTGTAGACCGGAACGACAATGGAGACCGCCCACTTGGCGAACGGTTCTTGCGGGGCCGTCGGGCGGGTCGGTGGAATGGGAAATGCGCCGCCGGCGAAACGGCTTCCAGCCAGAAGTCGGGAGGTGAGCGTCCCTGAAATCTCGTCCAGAGCGCGCTGACCCAGATAAAATTCCCCGGCCAGAACCGATTGGATGCCCTCGATGATTTTTTCACCCGCCTCTTTCTTCATGATGTAACCGCGCGCGCCGGCTTCTAGCGCGGCCGGCGCGTGGGTCATTTCGTCGTGGATGGAAAGAACCAGCACGCGCAGCCCGGGGCTTTCCCTGAGCAGCGCAGCGATCATTCCCGATGAATCGCTCTGTTTGAGTGACCAATCCGCCAGCAGCAGATCCGGTTTGCTGCTGCGGAAGAGACCGATCGCATCCGTCTCGTTTTCCGCGTCGCCGCAGACCTCCATGTCCGGCTGCTCATTGATGAGTGTGACCAACCCCCGACGGACCACCGAGTGGTCATCGACGATCAGGATTCTTTTTCTAGCCGGAGGGGCTTGAGGGATTGCTGCAGCTGCGTGGCCGGGGGGGGCATGCCATTGCATCATCCCACAATAAGATGAAATGAGCCGATGCGCATCGGGACTCAGTCCTGTTTCCCGTAGGGGTTTTACCCTGACTGAGGCGAGCGCCCTTTAATGCGGTCCTTGTGAGTCCCAAGAACGGCCGGATTTTCAAAAACCTCTGGTCTAGCGTACTCCGCATAACGCCAGGGGCTGCGTAAGCCGGCTTACGCCAGTTCGGTCAGCGCGGTGTCGGCGTCGCCGAAATGCTCCGTGCGCAGCCCCATCCTTTCCATGATCGCCAGGTGCAGGCGGCAGAGCCTCCGGTTCGGTTCCTTGCTGAAGTCAAGAACGCGCCCGCCCCGGATCGTTCCTCCTCCGCCCCCCGCAAGCAGTACGGGCAGCTGGCGCGAGTCGTGGGCGTTGCCGTCGTATAGGCTGGAACAAAACAGAACCATGCTGTTGTCCAGGAGCGAGCGCTCTCCCTCGCTGGTCTCCTGCATCCGGGTCAGGGCGCGGCCCCACAGCTGCATGTGGTATTCGTTGGCCTTCTGGTACATCGCCAGACGCACGGGGTCGTTGGAATGGTGGGAAAGTTCGTGCAGCCCCCCTTTGATGCCGGGCACATGGCCCAGATTCATCCCGGACAGGTCGTTGTTGAGCATCAGCGTGGCAACCCGCGTGCGGTCCATCTGGAAGGCCAGCACCAAGATGTCCAACATCAGGTTCATGTGCTCCTCCGGGCTCACCGGGATGCCTGCGGCCGGACGCGGAAACGGGGCCTTTTTCACCGAAGGCTGCCAGCCTTCGCCTCCCGTCTCCTTTTTACTCAAGGTGTCCGCGCGTTCGATGCGCTGTTCCAGCTCGCGCACCGAGGTGAGGTACTCGTCCATTTTGAGGACGTCGTGCTTGCTGAGATATTTTTTGAGGCTCTGGGCGTCGGCTCCCACCAAGTCCAGAACGCTGCGGTTGCGCTTACGTTTGCTGCCGTCGTCAAAGAGTTGGTCGAACGCCTGCTGGGGATAAATTTCCTTGGGCGCCGGGGTCGTCGGGGAACTCCACGAGAGGTGGCCCGAATACGTGGAAGTGTACCCGTCCTCGTTCCCGTAGCCGGGCGCCTCCGTCCCCAGCACGAGGCTTTGCACGGGCGTCTGGCTGCCGATCTGGCGTGCCATGAGCTGGTCCATCGTAATACCGACCTCGATGTCCGTGGTGGTCTGTTTGACCTTCAATCCGGCCAGCAGATTCATCTTCGGGAAGTGGCCTCCGGGCCCCTCGACCGTTGTCGGGTTCCAGAGTCCCTGACACACCAGCAGCTTGCTTTTAAGCGACTCCAGCGGCCGGAGGGAATCTTTGAGCACCAGACCGACCGGGCTGTTTTCGGCTCCCCAGTGGTGGGGGTTGACCCCGTTGCCCATGAAGACGACGGCTGCGCGACGTGGGGCGGGTGAGTCTCCCTGTGCCGCGTCTGCCGCCCACACCCGCATCGACTCGAGCCAAGGAAGGCCAAGCGCCACGCCGGCTCCACGCAGAAAATGACGGCGGGAAAGGGAAGGGGAATTTGCGTTCATTGGAGGGAGAGGGTTTGGGGAATCGCAGGCAAAGGGAACGGGCTACTCGCTTCTGTGAAATTGAAACTGGGGGCTTTCCACAACCGCAAGAACGGCGCCGGCAAAGGTGGCGTCTCCATCCTGTAGTTGTTTTTTGATCTGCTCCAGCAGGAGTTTGTCGGTGGGCAACACGGTGCGGCCCAGAGCGTATCCGAGCAGTTTGCGGCAGAACACCCCGTTGAAATCCGCATTGCGGTCCTTCAAAAACTGCTGGAGCCCTCTGAGCCCCGCAAAGGAGCGGTCGCGGAACTTGGCCGAATCGTCCACGGCCGCGCCCGCTTCGTCGTTTTTGCGAAGACGCCCGATCGGATCAAACCCTTCGAGGGCGAACCCAAGCGGATCAATCTTGTCGTGGCAAACCGCACAGGCGCGGTCGGCGCGGTGCCGTTCGAGGCGTTCCCTGAGGGACTTTGCGCTGGCGACGCTCTCGTCGAGTTTGGGCACGTCGTTGGGCGGAGGGGGAGTCGGCGTTCCCAGGATGGAGCGCAACACCCAGTTGCCCCGGAGCACGGGACTGGTCCGGTGCGGATACGATGTCCGGGTCAGAAGCGCCCCCATGCCGAGGATCCCTCCGCGGGAATAGGGCCCCACCTTCACAAGGCGGAGTTCCTCGCCCTCGACGTTGGGAATCCCGTAGTGCCTGGCAAGGCGCTCGTTGAGGAAGGTGTAGTCGGCTCCAAGGATGTCGCGCACCGGTTGGTTTTCCCGGATGAGGTGGGTGAAAAACGCGATGGTCTCCCCGTGCATGTCCCGGCGCAGTTCCGGGGTGAACTCCGGAAACTTCTGGGCGTCGATTTTTGCGTAGGAATCAAAGCCCTGAAACTGGAACCACTGGGCGGCGAACTCGCGCGCCATTGCCCCGGCCTTGGGGTCTTTGAGCATCCGGAGCGTCTCGGCCTTAAGGACTGCGGGCTGCGCAAGCGAGCCGTCCCTCGCCTTGGCCCACAACGTTTCGTCCGGAATGGACGACCAGAGAAAAAAGCTCAGCCGCGATGCAAGTTCGAAGGGGCTGACCTTGTGGACTCCTGGCCCGCCGCCCGCCTCCAGTTTGAAGAGATACGCGGGCGCGACCAGCGTGCGGACGAGCACCTCGCGGGCGGCAGACTCCCGGTCGAGTTCGCCTGCCACGCCGGTGTCGTAAATCGAGGCGAGCTGCGCCTTTTCCCCGTCAGCCAGGGGCCTGCGCCAGGCCTTCTCTGCAAAGGCCTCCAAATGCTGTTTCACCTTTGCGTCCCATTCGGGTTGGAGGTTTTTGGGAATGGTTCGGGACCCGACAAAACGCCAGTCCTCCTTCATTCCCTTGAGCCGTTGGTTTTCCGCAGGGGAAAGCAGGGACCGGAGCTGGATGTCGTTTAGGTAATACACCCCCGAACCCCCCTTTTCACTGCGGAAGCGGTTTGCAGCAACTTGGGCCAGGCGCTCTTCGTGGTCCTTGGAGAAGGCCTCCTTCATCTTTCCAAAGTCGGCCCCGACTTCCTTCTGTCTGGCCGTCTGGCGCTTCCACACAGTGATCACTCCGGGGAGGATCTGTTTGGGGTCATGGGGCGTGCGGGTGGTCGCCATCCATTGGGCCGAGGCAAATTCAAGCTCCGGGTTCTGAATGTCCAACCGCCCCTTGGCGCGGAACAACTGGGCGTCCGCCGGAACGGGAATCGTCAGGACCACGGGTGCCGTCAGCACGATCGCCTTGGAGTCGACTTCCCGGTTTTGGGGATGCTTGCCCAAAAGGGCGAGGAACCTGTCGGCTTCGGCAAGCCGCTGTTCCAGTTCAAGGTTGTGGTCCGCCTTTGCCGGATCCGCTTTTTCCGCTTCCAGTTGCTTGCGGTCGGCGTCCCTCTGCCCGGAGAGCCATTCGCTGTATCCCTGCTTTTTGCCGTTTCGTTGCAACTCAAGGGAGTCCACCACCACCACGTCGCCCCGGTTTCCGTCGGCAAGGTCGCCGACGACCAAATGCACTTGCCTCTGCCCCTCGATCTTGGCTTCGAAAGGGTACGTCTTGAGCTCGTCAGAATCCTGTTGGGCGCGGAGCACCGACCATTTCGGCGGCAAAAACCACGACTGGTTGTCCTCGGCAATCCGCGCAATCTGAAGGCGCACCGCCTCGGGAATTCCCTTTGGAGCCTCGGGGGAGGGGCCGGGCAGTTGGCGCCAGGGCAGCCGGGTCAGGTCGAGGAAGCGGGAGGCGGGCTCTGCGTTTTGGAGCATGTTCGACCAGTTTTCCAGAAAAGGCAGCATGAGGTTGTGCTCCTTGGCGAGGGCCTCCAGGGAGACTGCACCGGTTTGCTCGCGGTGCTTCCATTTCCAGCAGGCCGTCATGTAATCCGCCTGCCGGAGGTCTTCTCCGTCCTTTGGCAAGTACTGGCCCGAGGCCTTTTGGTACCAGAAAAACAGGTCTGATTCCGCATCGGATTTCACCTGGGCCGGGCCGCGCACCCCCAAATAGTGGTCGCGAAACCGGATGCCGGTCCCGGGCAGGACGGTGGCGTGCTCGGAAAGTTTGCGCGCGGCGGCGAAGTACTTGTCGAGGTGCTGCGGGCTCACAAAAAGCGCCTCGCCGATGTTGGAAAAGCCCTCTCCTCCTCCTCCGTCTGGGGAGAATTCGTTGGAGAGATTCAGGCTGAGGCCCGTCAGATCGCGAATGGCGTAGTCATACTCCGAATTGGTCAGACGCCTCAGGGCGACCTTGCCGGGATCCCCGGAATTGGCCCGCGCCACCTCTTCGAGCGAGCCGTCCAACCAGTCCAGCATCGCCTTGCGCTCCAGCGCGGTCAGCGGCTTGGCGTCGTCCGGGGGCATTTCCCCGCTGGCGACTGCCTCCTGGACCCTGCTCCAGAGTTCGTACTCCCCGAGCACCGAGGGGTCCTTCGCGAGACGCTTCAGGTTGACGCCTCCTTTTTTCTTTTTGCCGCCGTGGCAATCCAGGCACTTCGATTCCAGGTGCGCATACACTTCCTGCCACGGAGGCAAGTCGGCTGCGTGGCCCGGGCGGGCCGTCAGGCAGCAAAAAAGCGCGCACCACAAAATCGGGAGCAGCCGAGTCCTGGAAATACGCCAAAGGGCCTGCCGATGCGATGGGGAGGGAGAGCTTGTGGACATGGTCGCTTGTACAAGGTGATCCGCAGCCCCTTTTTTATTGGCCCGAGGGAACGGCCGCAGGGTGCGCGGGTTCCGAATGTAGCGGTTCCTGAAGTGGCAGGGGAAGTCTGCGGTGTGGTGGTCAACCGGGCACGAATACGGATGCGGTGCCAAAAGGAGCGACGCTGAAGGATGGGCCCCGAGTTTGGGACTTCTTCGCCCGTTCGGAGCCTTGAGTTCGGGATTGAACGCCGCCCCGCAAGCAGGCGAGTATCAACGCCCCCTGAGTTTCCGAAACCTCCCACAAGCCCGCCCGCCGACGGCCTCGTTTTTATACCCATGAACCAGCAACTCGTTTCCCTGGCAGCCTTTGCCGGGCTGTCCCTCGCGCTTTGTGCGCAGACCATGAACACGGCGCCCCAGAACGCCTCCCATGCCCTGATGCCCGTGCCCGAAACCGCCTCGTCCAAGCGCGCGCAGGCCGTGGCCCCGCCGGAGAAGGGCGAGCGCATCGTGTTTGTCGGCAACGGTCTTGCGGAGCGCGACGTGCATTACAGCAGGATCGAAACCGAGCTGCACCTGCGCTACCCACAGAGTGAGCTGTTCGTGCGGAACATGGGGCACGTGGGGGACACCCCCGGTTTCCGGCCGCATCCCTCGCGCGCTTCGCAGTGGGTGTTTCCTGGGGCGGAGAAGTTTCATCCCGAACTGAACGTCCACCACGGAAAGGGCTTCTTTCCGATGCCGGACGAATGGCTCGCCTTCTTAAAGGCCGACACCATCGTCGCCTTCTTCGGCTACAACGAGTCCTTTGACGGGCCTGGCCGTGTCGCAAACTTTGAGGCCGAGCTGGACGCCTGGGTCCAGCACACCCTGAGCAAAGCCTACAACGGCAAGGCCGCGCCCCGGTTGGTGCTCGCCTCGCCGATTGCGTTTGAGAACCAGTCTGCGAAACGCGACCTGCCCGACGGTGAAAAGGAGAACGCCAACCTCATCCTCTACACGGCCTCCATTCAAACCGTGGCGAAGAAGCACGGGCTGACCTTTGTGGACCTCTTCACCACCAGCAAGGCGCTTTACGCAAAGGCCAAGCAACCCCTGACCACCGGCGGGTTCGTGCCAAACGAGGAAGGCTACGCCCGCCTCGCCGAGATCCTGTCCGACGGAATCTACGGGCCGCGCCCCCATGTCTCCAAGGCGGACCCCGCCAAGGTGCTGGCGGCGGTGCAGCAAAAGGACTGGTTCTGGAACAACGACTACAACCTGCTCAACGGGGTCCATACCCACGGCCAGCGTTACAATCCCTTCGGCCCGCAAAACTATCCGGACGAAGTCAAAAAGACCCGCCAGATGGCGGCGCTGCGCGACACGCTCATCCACGAGGTGGCCGCAGGAAAGAAGACGGATCTGACCGTGGACGACAGCGGCACCCTGGTCCTGCCCCCCGTTCCCACCAACTACCAGCCCAGCGTCAAAAACGGGAGCGACCGCTACCTGTACGGCGAAGACGCGCTCAAGAGCCTGACCGTGCCGGAGGGCTACAAGGTGGAGCTTTTCGCCAGCGAAAAGGAGTTCCCAAATTTGGCCAACCCGATCCAGCTCTCCTTCGACAACAAGGGCCGCCTCTGGGTGGCAGTGGCTCCGACTTACCCGCATTACCGGCCGGGAGACGCCCTGCCCAACGACAAAATCCTCATCTATGAGGACACCGACGGCGATGGAAAGGCCGACAAGGAGACGGTTTTCGCCGACCACCTGCACCTGCCCATCGGCTTCGAATTCGCGCCAGAGGGAGTCTACCTCTCCCAAGAGCCCAACCTGGTGTTGTTGCGTGACACCGACGGCGACGACAAGGCCGACAGCAAGGAGATCATCCTCGGCGGCTTTGACACCCACGACACCCACCATGCCATCAGCGCGTACGCGGCTGATCCGAGCGGGGCGTTCATGCTGTGCGAGGGCGTGTTCCTCCACTCCAACGTCGAGACGCCCTACGGCCCAGTGCGCTGCGTGGACGGCGGCTTTTTGCGGTATAGCCCGCAACGCGGACACCTCGAGCGGACCGCGCAGCTCTCGATCCCGAACCCCTGGGGGGTGACCTTTGACAAGTGGGGGCAGGACTTCTTCCTGCACACCTCGGGCACCAGCATGAATTGGATGCTTCCCGTTTCGGTCAAACCCACCTTTGGAAGCAAGACCCCCTCCACTCAGGACCTCATTCCGGAAGGACAGAAAGTGCGGCCCACCTCCGGGTTGGAAGTGGTCTCCTCAAGGCATTTTCCGGACGAAGTGCAGGGGGACATCATCCTCTGCAACGCAATCGGATTTCTGGGAATCAAGCAGCACCAGATCGAAGACGACGGCACCGGCTGGAAGACGACATTCCGGCACGACCTGCTCAAGAGCACGGACGGCAACTTCCGGCCCGTGGACCTTGAGTTTGCACCGGACGGCTCCCTCTACGTCATCGACTGGCACAATCCGCTCATCGGCCACATGCAGCACAATGCGCGCGATCCGCTGCGCGACCATGTGCACGGGCGCATCTACCGGATCACCTATCCGTCGCGGCCGTTGGTCAAGCCGCCGCAGGTGGCGGGCGCCACGGTGGCTGCCCTGCTCAATAACCTGAAGGAACCCGAGCTGCGGACCCGCTACCGCTCCCGCCGGGAACTCCGAGGCCACGCCGCCAGCGAAGTGTTGCCTGCCCTCAAGCAATGGGTTGCCGCCCTCGACAAAAAGGACCCTGAGTCGGAGCGTTACGCGCTGGAGGCGCTGTGGACGACTTGGGGCTTGAACGCCGTGGACGAACCGCTGCTGCGGCAGTTGCTGGAGTCCAAGGACTTTCACGTCCGCTCCGCGGCGGTCCGCGTGCTGCGCTACAACACCCATCGGATTGCCGACCACGTCGCCCTGCTCCAGAAGGCTGCCGCAGACGAACACGGCCGGGTACGCCTCGAGACAATTGTCGCGGCCTCCTGGCTGCCCGCAGCCGAGGCAGGCGATGCCAAAAAGATCGTGGCTGCCGCCTCAGCGCTACCCTTGGACAAGTGGAGCCAGGGTGCGGCCAAGACCGCTGCCGACAGGCTCGCAGGTGCCGCCGAAAAGGAGGTCTCCGATCACCCGCAACTGGCCGCGCCTGCACATCTGGCAGCCGAAGCCAAAACGCAGTTTTTGGCCGGGCAGAAGATTTACTTCCGCGAAGGTCATTGCGTGACCTGTCACCAACCGAACGGCAAGGGGCTGGATCCGGCGTTTCCGTCGTTGGAAAAAAGCCCTTGGGTGACCCAAGACAGCGACCGCCTCATCAAGTTGGCCATGTACGGGTTGATGGGGCCGTTGGAAATCAACGGCAAGAAGTACGACGGCCAGGTGCCCATGACCCCCTTCGCCGGCATGCTCAACAACGACGAAATGGCCTCCGTGCTGACCTTCGTGCGCAACAGCTTCGGCAACCAGGCCGCTCCGATCAGCGCGGCTCAAGTGGAGAAGGTCAGGGCGGCCTACCCGGGGCGGGTGAACTTCTTTACTGTGGACGAACTCCTGAAGGACCATCCGCTGCCGAAGTAGGCGGCTCTGCCGGGGAAGGGGCGGGGGCGGTCACCAATTTGGTGAGCACCTCCTGCTGCTCCCTCGTGTTGACCACGACGAGGTGGCCGAAGGCCGCGTAGTAGGTCGCGGAGGACCCCTTGGCAAAGCGCACCCCCTTGCTTTGGAGGAAATCCTTCCAGTCGGAGACTCCAACCGGGCCGTCCTGTAGCACCAGCGTTCCGGGCACTCCGTAGGTGGTGCCCCACAGCCCCTTGGGTACCTGAGGCATCTCGTACGCAAAGACCCCGTCGATGTAACAGGCACGTCCTCCGTCCTGCGTCGGTTTGTACGACACCCCCTTGCGGGGCGCCCCTGCAAAGACGTGGCTTGCCAACAACAGACTCAGAACAGCAATGCGAAACTGGGTTTTCATTTTGTAAGGCTTCCCGCGTTTATAACAGTTTCCGGCGACAAGGATCACCGGGTTTTCTCACGCTCACAGGCGGCTGCGCAGCAGCTCCAAAGTGAGCAGACAGTAGGAGGTGACAAGCACGTCGTTTTTCTCCATCCAGCGCCCGGTGTCGTTCACCCAAAAACCGCCGGATTCCTGCCGGTTGATGAGCTCAATGCCCAGCTCACGCGCCCAGTGGTGTGTTTTTCCGCCGGCCTCCAGGGTTTCCACCCCGGTTGCAACGAGCGCCTTGGCCATCAGGTGGTAGTAGTAAAAAAGCCCCTGTTTGCCGAGGCCCGGATTCTCTTGGAGCGTGAAGTTCTCCCTGAGCCACGCTTGGGCCGCTTCGATGCGCGGATCCTCCCTGGGAATCTCCGCATAGATAAACGAAAGCAGTCCGGCGTAGCTCATTGAGCCCGAGCTGCGCAGCGCCTTGCGTCCGCCCTCTTCCTGAACTTCTCCGGCGTTGCTGAATCCGGGGTAGTAAACGAACCCGCCCCGTTCCGCGCTCGAGTTGGCCACCCACGGCTGCGGATTGGATGTCGCCAGGTTTTGGCAGCGCGAGATAAAGGCGGCCGCTGCCTTCCAGTCCAGCTTTGAGGAGGAAGGCTGTTCCGGTTCCCGGGCTTTTTGGGCAACTTCGAAAGCACGCAGCGCCTCGAGGGAAATTAGCGTGTTGTCCAGATCCGGATGCGAACGCTTGGGACTCACTCCGGTGGGGCCGTATCCGATGCCGCCGTTGAGCTCCGGGCGCACCATGTTGCCGGCCTGCTGGTGGACCAGAAAATTTCTGGCGCCCTCGATCAGTGCGGCGTCCGTTGGTGCGCTTTTTTGCAGGAATGCGAGCAGGCTCAGGGCGGTGTTATAGTTGCTGAGGCCTTCGGCGTAGATTCCGCCGTCCGGCTTGGCTTGGGTCCGCAGGAAGGCGTAGCCCTTTTCAATTCCAGCGAGGTGTGCGGGCGCAATCTCAGAGCCGGAACGCAAAAGGGCGGTGAGGGCGAGCGCTGTAAGCGCCGGGTTGCGCTCCTCGCTGAAGGCACCCGAGGGGGCCTGTTGTTGGCGGAGCCAGCCGGAGCCGAGGCTGATGGCGCGGTCGATTTCGTGGAGGAGCGACTGGTTGGCTTGCGCCTCGCGCGGGACAGGCCCGGATTCGGCGGCGGACCCTTGGGTTGGGCAGTTTGCCAGCAAGAGCAGCAGCGCGGTTCCGCAGGAGGCAAGACCACCGCGGGCAAAAGCCGGGAAGGGGCACGTGCGAAGGGATGGCAGATGGGAGTACATGGGGGAGTGGGAGTTCGGCTGCAGGGAGTGGGAAGCGACGCAAACGCCATCCACAGTCTATCTGAGCTTCCAGATCTTGACGTCGTCAATCCACACGGTGGAGCCGACCAAAAGGCTAAACCAGCGTTTGACGGGATGTGCAAAGCCTTCCGACTTCCACTGGAGCACCGGGGAACCGTCAACGCTCAGGCGCATCTCATCGCCCTCGGTCACCAGCGTCAGGTCGTGCCACTGCGTGTCGGCCTTCCAAGGGACACTGGCCTGTTTTCCTTTCAAGAGCGCGTCCAGTTCCGGCGGGAGCGGTTGCTTGGTGGCCGTGGCCTCTTCGCGACGTTTGCGGATTTCCAAGTTCATCACACCGGTTTTCCAGTCGGTGAGGGTGGCGGAGGAATGGTTCAAAATTGCGTAACACAGGTGGCCGGCATGCACGCCCTTGGTCTCCCGGTCGACAAAACCCAGTTGCAGCGATTCGCCGGAATGCAGCCCCGGAAAGCGAAAGCGAAGGGTGACGCCCCCGTTTTCGAAGCCTGCCTCGTGGTGGATGTGGGCTGCGTGTCCGGCTTCCTTTGTGGCGCTGTTGATCTTGAGCGTGCCTCCGTCCAGAGCGGCCTGTTTGAGGTGGGGGACCCTGTCAGCAGTCGCACTGTTCCAGCCGTTGCCGAGCGCCTTGGACAGGTTGCCGTCGTCCTCCCGCTCGAAAGCATCGTCAAAAACAAGCGTGCCGTGCTGTCTGAGCCAGAGGGCGTCAGGATCGGCGGCGGGGGTCTCCGCCGCTCCAAGGGGGGAGAGACTGGATAGACCAAGGGCAAAGACCAGTGCGGAGGCTGCTTTCATGGGGCGAGGAGTCGAGGGACGGGGGTTACACTTCCGAAGACCGCAACGGGCTTAAAGGGCTATTGGCCTGAGGGCCGGGAAGCCACTTCGTCGGCTCTTTTATTTTCTCACCCGCAGTTTGGCGGCGTAGGCTTCCGCGCCGTTCGGGCGGCTCATGATTTTGTCGCCAAAGCTTGAGGGGCCCGTGCAGGCCCCTCCGACGACTAGGAAACCCGAATAGTGCCATGCCATCGTGTAGGCGTTGTCTCCCTTTTCGCCACCCCAGATCTCTGTCCACTGGAGTGCCCCGGTGGGGGAGAATGCGGCCACAAAGATGTCCGTGGCCCCGGCGCTGTGGAGGGACTGGCCCGCAAGAAGGGCGTCCTTGCTGAACTCTCCGGTGACGAACGCACGGCCTGCGCCGTCCGTGCACACGCCCAAACAGTAGTCGACCCCTTCGCCGTGGAGGCCGTGCGCCCACTGGACGGTGCCGCTCGGGTCCAGCGCTGCGCAGAAGCCATCGCTGTTCGCAGGGCCGCTGCTGCTCAGCGCGGTCTGGCCAATCTGCACCCGTTGCTTAAACATGCCGGCCACCCAGACCCGGCCAGAATCATCCGCGCAAATCTCGTGGACTGCGGTGCCTATCCCGGGAAAAAGCGTGGCGCGCTCGGCCTCCCCGGAGGGATTGAGCTTGAGCACCAGACCGGCTCCCCCGGCGAGCGCCTCCAGCTTTACCGATCCATAACTGCCGGTGCCGGTGCAATTGCCACCGATGTAAATGTAGCCCTTGGCGTCGATGCCGAGACCGTGGCCGCTGCCGCCCACGCCGGTGCTCGCAGTTGCCCATTTGAGGGTTCCCTCGCTGCTGTACTTGGC
>CANJYI010000033.1 GCA_947478975.1 Chthoniobacteraceae bacterium | reverse complement strand
GACGGTGGTGACACCACGGGTAGCAACGCCTGCGGTAAGTCAGAGGACGGTTCACATAAATGAGGCCGAGAGCGTGTGCAAATACACTTTGGTGAAGGAAATCGCCCGGGGCGGGATGGGGCAGATCTATTTCGGCGAGGACTCGCAGCTTGAGCGGCAGGTGGCGGTGAAGGTCAGCAGCATCAGCCAAGACGGCGAAGACCCGCGCTTCACCAAGGAGGCGAAGGTGCTCGCGCTGTTGGCGCATCCGAACATCGTGCCGATCTACACCACCGGCGTGGATGCTCAGGGGCGGCCTTTCTATTCCATGAAGCTGGTCAAGGGACGCACGCTTCAGGCGGTGCTCACCGCGCTCAAGGATGGCAACACGGCCGCAACGAAGGAGTACACGCAGGCCGCATTGTTGACGGTCTTCCGGAAGGTGTGCGACGCCATGGCCTTCGCCCACGCCAAGGGGATTCTGCACCGGGATCTCAAGCCGGAGAACATCATGGTCGGAGAATACGGCGAGGTGCTGGTGATGGACTGGGGACTCGCGAAGATTCTGGGGGAACGGGATGCCGCAGGCGCGGTCAAAGCGGCGGCCTCTGACACGGGCGACTACGGGATGACGCTGGAAGGCGAGGTCATGGGGACGCCCCAGTACATGTCGCCAGAACAGGCCGAGGGGATGGTGGCGGAGTTGGATACCCGTAGCGACATCTACAGCCTGGGCGGGATCCTGTACTCGATATTGACGCTGCGTCCGCCCGTGGGCGGCTCGACGCTGGCCGAGGTGCTGGGGAACGTGAAGAGCGGTGTGCTCAGTCCGATGGGGACTGCGACCTTGATGGCCAAGGGGATCGGTGGCCGGCCCGAGCCGATGACAGTGGCGGTTCCCCCAGCGCTACAGGCGGTAACACTCAAGGCGATGGCCACGGACCGGACGAAGCGTTACGCGAATGTCGAAGCCTTCGCGCAGGATATCGAGTCCTACCAGAACGGGTTTGCCACCAGCGCGGAATCGGCCGGCTTGCTGAGGCGGGCGCGACTCTGGGTGGCGAGAAACCGCACGCTTACAGCATCGGCAGCGGTGTTGATTGTGTTATTGGGGAAGGTGTTGGTGGACGGTCAGCGGGCGGCGCTGGCGATCCGGCGGCTGTCCGCGAGTGCGCCGGTGTTTGCGGCAAGGGCGCAGGAGTTGTTGAAGGACGGGGATTTCGCCGGAGCGCTTGAGGCGGCCGAAAACGCCGTGGATCTGGAGCCTGGCAACGCGCTCAACCACGTGGTGCGCGGGAACGCTTTGCAGGTGCTGATGCGATTGGAAGACGCGAAAAAAGCGTATGAGCGTGCTCTGGCGTTTGGTGGAGCCGAAGGCGCGAAGGAGGGAGTGCAACTCACCGAGGCGGTGCTGGCAGTGGTGGCAAAGGACGGGGAGGCGAAGGCGAAGCTCGCAATGTACGAAGGGCTGAGCGCTTCGGGGAGGCAGATGGAGGCGCTGGCATTTGGGAAGGGGCTCGGTGATTTCTGGAAACAGCAGAGGAAGGATGTGTCGGTGATCCCAGAGCTTGTGAAGCGGTTGGAAGCAAAGTTGCTGCCTGTGCCTGGAACGGAGGTACTGCTGAGCAAGACCGAGTTCACAGTGGGGGAATGGAAGCTGTACCTGAAAGCGGAAGGTCTTCCCGACTGGCAGCAGCCCGAGAAGGAGTGGACACAAACGGACGAGCATCCGGTGGTGAAGGTGAGCTGGAACCAGGCAGTGAAGCTGTGTGAATGGCTGAGCAAGGTGACGGGAAAAGAGTGGCGGTTGCCGACCAACGCGGAATGGGAGGCAGCGGTGGGAACATCGACCTATCCTTGGGGGGATTACTTCCCGCCGCACTGGGATGACGGAAACTATAGGATTCTGGCGGACGGGAAGGACGACCCAAAGGAAATCGGGGTCGACGGGATTTTAGGAACAGCGCCCGTGGGCTCGTTCAAGCCGAATGCTCTTGGGTTTTATGATCTGGGTGGGAATGCGGCTGAATGGATGTTGGACGGGATTGATCCTAAGGATCCAAAGGCGAGAATGTTGCGTGGTGGCAACTGGTTTAACGGCTTGGTTTATGCCCGGAGCGCGGCTATCAATCGGGATGCCCATATTCACGCCTATCGAGGCAACGGCTTCCGCCTGGCCCGAGGGCGTCTCCAGTCCGGGGAGGCAGGCAGCCGTTGACGGCGGAGCCGGCACCGCCCAGAGGGCGGACGATTGAACGCAGATGCCTTCGGAGCCAGAGTCGACTAGCGGAAAAATGCGTCCTCCCGAGTGCACTTCTTCGCAGCTCATTAAAGGGTATGCTGCCAGTTATGTCCGCCCGACAGGAGGCGTCCCAGTCGAGCCAGGCTAGTTCAGGCCAGGATTTCCTTCACCACCTCGCCGTACACATCGGTGAGGCGGAAGTCGCGGCCCAGGTGGCGCGAGGTGAGCTTGAGGTGGTCGATGCCCAGCTGGTGCAGGATCGTTGCGTGGAGGTCGTGGATGTGGACCCTGCCCGAAACCACGCGGTAACCCATTTCGTCGGTCTCGCCGAAGGTCAGGCCTCCCTTGATGCCGCCGCCGGCCATCCAGGCGCAGAAGCTCTCGGGCTGGTGTTCGCGGCCGTGTTTGTCGATGGGAGAGGTACCGCTCAGATCCTGGCTCCATGGCGTCCGGCCGAACTCGCCACTCCACAGCACCAGGGTGTCCTCGAGGAGGCCGCGCGATTTGAGATCCTTCAGCAATGCCGCCACCGGTTGGTCGGTTTGCGCGCAGAGCTTGGGCAGGTTTCCGCGGATGT
The DNA here is from genome assembly GCA_947478975.1 of Chthoniobacteraceae bacterium. Taxonomy (GTDB): domain Bacteria; phylum Verrucomicrobiota; class Verrucomicrobiia; order Chthoniobacterales; family Chthoniobacteraceae; genus Chth-196. Next base: position 9,852 of record CANJYI010000033.1, on the reverse strand, counting down.
CGCCGTGGTGGTCCCAGCCGCCCATGGTCACCTGCACGAAGCGGACGCCGGCTTCGCTGAGCTTCCGGGCAAGCAGGCAGGCGCGCCCGTTTTTGTCGGTGTCCTTGCCGTCGACGCCGTAGAGCTTCCGGGTGGCCTCGCTTTCGTTGGAAATGTCCACGGTCTGCGGAGTGGTGGTTTGCATGCGGAAGGCGAGCTCCAGGTTTTGGATCATTCCCTCCATGTTGGCGTCCCCGTTGATTTCCCCGACGAGCCGGCGGTTCATGCGCTCCATGAGATTGATGCGCGCGCGCTGGGCCTCCTCCACGGGCGAGACGTTCCGCAGGTTTTCGATCGGCGAAGCCTTGTCGTTGAGCGGCACGCTCAGCGCGGTGCCCTGGTGGATCGCCGGCAGGAAGGCGGAGCCGTATTCGCGCACGCCCCCGGGCTGGATGCTGACAAAACTCGGCAGGTCCCGGTTCTCCGTGCCCAGGCCGTAGCTGACCCATGCGCCCATCGAGGGGCGGACTTCCGCAAAGGTGCCCGTGTGGAATTGCAGCGTCGCGCCGAAGTGCTGCGGATTGTCCGCGCTCATGCCGCGCAAGAGGCAGATGTCGTCGGCGACGCTGGCGAGGTGGGGCATCAGATCCGAGATGACCATGCCCGACTGGCCGCGAGGCCGCACCGGTGCAACGGGGCCTAGCGCGAGGTACTTCTCCGTGCCGACCTGCGTGACTTCCTTGCGCAGCGGGGAGTCGATTGTCTGCCCGTGCTTGCCGGTGATGAAGGGCTTTGGATCAAACAAGTCCTGCTGCGAAGGTCCGCCCCCCATAAAAAGGAAGATGACCCGCTTCGCCTTGGGCACCATCCCGGGGGCGTGTGCGGCGAGGGGGTTTGTCGCGGCGCGGACGATGTCCTGCAGGGCGAGTGCGCCGAAGCCGCAGGCGGAACGCTGGAGCCATTGGCGGCGGGTGAGATGGAACGGGGAGTGCATGGTGCTTTGGGTGTTCGGCTAGAGCCGGAAGAGAAAGAGGTTCGAGGCGAGGAGGCTGTGGCAGAGTTCGTGCCAGGCAAGCGAGTCCGCCGCAGGCTTGTCCTTGAACAGGGGGGCGAGTTTCTCCAGAAACGCGACCGCCTCGTTGCGCTCCTCGCCCGAGGCGGGACGGTTCAGCGCACGCAGCCAGAGTTCAGCAATGCGGGCGTCCCGGTCCTTGAATGTTTCGGAGAGGTTTTTCGCAAGCGTCCCGGCCCGTTTGCGGAGTAGCTCGTTGTTGAGCAGGAAGAGCGCCTGGGTTGGCACCACGGTCTGGGGACGCTGCCCGGCGGTTTGCGCGGGATTGACGAAGTCGAAAAAGTTCCGGATCCGGTCCGGACCGGCAAAACCGTTGCGCAGGACGGGGAGATAGAGGGTGCGTTCAAATTCCTGGGAGGGCCGCGGCACTTTGTGCGCGTAGTTGGGCGGGTTGACGCCCTTGAGGGCCAGTGAGCCGCAGTTCTCGGGGTTCTCGAGCACGAGCGCGGGACCGGCGCTGTCCCGGCTGAGCTCGCCGCTGATGGCGAGCATCGAGTCACGGATCGACTCCGCATCGAGGCGCTGGCGGTGCATGCGCCAGAAGAGCTTGTTTTCCGGATCAACTTTCGCCGCGGCCGTCTCGTTGGCACTGGTGAGGCGGTAGCTGCGGCTGAGCACCAGCGATTTGAGAAGGGCTTTTTGCGACCAACCCCCGTTCATAAACCGTGTGGCGAGATGATCCAGCAATTCGGGATGCGAGGGCTTCTCTCCGCGGACCCCGAAGTAATCCACGCTGCGGACGAGGCCTTCTCCAAAAAGCTTCTGCCAGATGCGGTTCACCGTGACGCGGGCGGTGAGGGGATTGCGTTTGTCCGCGAGCCAGTTTGCGAGTTGCAGACGGCCGCTTTGGCCGGCGGGAATTTCTGGAAACCGGTCCCACGAGGCGACACGCACCGCCCCGCGGGGCATCACTGCCCCGGGCGCGTAGGGATTGCCACGGATGTAGACGGGCATGTCAGCCGGCTGCGGACCGTCGCCCATGGCGAAGGCCTTTGGCGTCCTGTCCTGGAAGAACTCGGCGTGCTTGATATCGCCGGAAATCTTTTTGAGCTGGGTCTCGAGCGCGTCCCGACGCTTGGTGAGGGAGTCCTTGTCGAGCGCAGGCTTGGCGGGCTCAGCCGGGGCGCTCTCCCGTTGGGCGTTGTCCGTTGCCCCGGCTTGGGGGGCGGGTGCGGTCGGATTGCCGAGGGCGGCGAGCTGCTTTGTCAGCGCCGCCTTTTCTTCGTTGAGCGTCTTCTGCTCTGTCTTGAGGTTTGCGATGCGCTGCTGGGTGTCCTCTTCGAGCTTCTTGCGCGCGGCAAGCTGGGCCGGAGTTTCCGGGAGGACGGTGGAGTTGAGCGTGCTCCAGACTCCCATGTCCGGCATCTTGTGCGAGGACGGGGAACTGCGCAGCGCCCCGGCGATGCCGTAGTAATCCTCCAAACCGATAGGATCGAACTTGTGGTCGTGGCAGCGGGCGCACCCCAGAGTCATGCCCAAAAAGGTCTGGCCGATCTTGATCATCTGGGTGTCGATGTGGTCGGTCTCCATCTTCGCCTTATCGGGATTCACGATCTCGATGTCGCCCACCATCAGGAAACCGGTGGCGACAAGGTTCTCGGCCCGGTCTTCCGTGGATTTGGGCGGCAGCAGGTCCCCCGCGATCTGTTCGCGCACAAACTCGTCAAACGGCTTGTCCGCGTTGAAGGCGGCCACGACGTAGTCGCGATACCTCCAAGCGTGCTCTGCGTAGGCATTGTTTGACGTGCCCATCATGTCGGCGTAACCGGTGAGATCGAGCCAGTGCCGGGCCCAGCGCTCGCCGTAGGCCCGCGATGCCAGAAGCCGGTCGACCACCTTGTCGCACGCGTCGGGCGCGTTGTCTTTCACGAACTCCGCGATCTCCGCAGGCGCGGGTGGAAGCCCGGTGAGGTCGAGGGAAACCCGCCGCAGCCAGGTGTAGCGGTCCGCATCTCCGGCGGGGTGCAGCGAGGCCTGCTCCTGTTTCGCGAGAATAAAACGGTCCATTGGATCCAGCGGCCACGCCGCGTCCTTGACCGCGGGCGGGGACGGGTCCGTCACCGGCTGAAACGCCCAGAACTTCCGACCCTCGTTGAGGTCGATCGTTTTGCGGCTTTGGACGGTCTTTGCGACGCGTGGGTCTGCCGCGCCCTGTTTTACCCACGCTTCGAGGAGGGCGATTTCCTCCGCAGGCAGTTTGCCCTTTGGGGGCATCTCGTAATCCGCACTCTGATAGCGCACCGCTTTAATCAGCAGGCTCTTGTCGAGGCTCCCTGGGACGACAGCGGGACCGTTGTCGCCGCCGTGTTCCCAGCCGCTGCGTGAATCCAGGGCGAGCCCGCCCTTGATCTTGTTTTCGTGCGAATGGCATTCAAAGCAGCGCTTCTGGAGGACCGGCAAAACCTTTGCCTCAAAGAAGGCCGTGTCGTCATCCGCTCCGTGCACCGCAGCGGCGAAAGCAAAAATGGCGATGATAAGATGGCGTTTCATGACATAGGGGGAAGCAAGGTCATCGGCTCCTGGGTGATTTCAGCGACGGGAGGTCCATGTCCTGCCCGGCGGCCTGGATGTGTTCGTACATCGCCTCGCGAGCCGCTGCTGGATCGCGCCTTTCAATGGCGTCGAAGATGCGGGCGTGGTGCTCGACGGCGGTTTGCTTGCCGATTCGGCCGATGGTGCGAAGGCGGCTGGCGATGCTCAGTTCCGCGAGTGAATCAAGGATGAGGCGGTAGATTAGATTGCCGCTGGCGTCGGCGATGGCGTGGTGGGCGGCAATGTCTGCCTCGATGGCAGCGGAGTTGTCTGGCGCCGTCTCCAGCTGGCCCTGGACGCGGCGCAGCGTTTGGATCTGCTCTTTGGAGGCGCGCTGGGCAGCGAACGCCGCCGCATCGGGCTCGATGGAGAGACGGGTCTCGTTGAGCTGCTGGAGGCGTTCCGCCACGTCCGGAAGGAGCAACGAGAGCGAGTCGTTTAGGGGCCGGTGGAGTTTGTCGACGACCTTGATGCCGTTGCCGTGCTGGATCTCAAGCAGGCCCTGCTGTTCGAGGCGCTTGGTGGCTTCGCGCACAACGGTGCGGCTCACGCCGAGCTTTTCAGCCAGCGAACGTTCCGCCGGGAGCCAGCGCTCTTCGCTGGAGGTGCCACCGCGGATGAGCTCGGCGAGCTGCTGGCAGACGCCTTCGACGAGGGAGCCTGGGCGCTGGAGGGTGGTGATGTTCATCGGATTTTCGCGGACAGGGTAAAGAGGGGGCCGGCATTGGGCCGGGGGGGGGAGGTGTTTTGTGCGTGTGCCAGAGGTTATACCATTAGACCTCCAGCTCCCGGCTTTCTTAGCAAGGAGCGGAGGCCGGCGCCGTCGCGCGGACTGCAAAGCCCGCACCCGGGTCGAGAAGCTGGATGATGTGACTCACCTCGTAGGGCCGGGTGACAAGGCCGGTGGCGCCGGCGGAGTGCCACTGCATCATACAGACGTGGTTCGAGGTGCCGAGGATGACCGGTGCTCCCTCGGCCTCGTTGAGAAAGGCGGACTTGCCTGCGAGAATGGCGCGGGCGTTTTCGGGCTTCTGGATGTTGTAAACGCCCCCGGAGCCGCAGCAGTCCCGTGCGTTTGGGGCGAGCTCCCAGGAGTAGCCGGTGGCGTCGAGCACATTTTGAGGAATGCCTGCGGCCTTCTGTCCGTGCACCAGGTGGCAGGGTAGGTCGACATAGAGCCTCGCCCTGCTTCCGGCCCGCTCGCGGCGCACGGGCCCGAGTTCGCCAAGGAACGCGAGGACGTCCCGCACGGGCCTCTCGGGCGCCAGCGATTTGCCAAGCGAATAGCCGCAGCCCGAGGAGTTGCTGACAACGGCGTCCACATCCAGCGGGAGAAAGGCGCGCCGGTTTTGGGCGCGCAGCGGTTCCGCGCCCGCCAGCCCAGAGTGTTCTTGAAAGGCTCCGCAACAGGTCTGGTCTTCGGGAATCACGACCTGGACGTTGTTTTCAATGAGGACGCGCACCGTGGCGAAATTGATTTCGCGGAAGGCGGCCTCCATGAGGCAACCGGTGAGGAACGCGACACGCGGTCCTGTGGGCCGGTGTTGCTGCATGAGTTCGCGCGCGTAGGCGGCGGTGCTTTGGAGCAGCGCGGGCCGGCCCTTGAAAAGAAAGCGGTGAATCGACAGGCCGAGGCTCCGAATGAAGCGCGCGGGCAGCAACGCGAGGTTGAACCATGCGGGCCGGGCCACCGCAGCCGCTGCAAGACGCAACGCCAGCGGCGGTTTGGACCGCCCGGCGGAGACGTGGTCGTGCCGCGTGTGCTCGAACAGCTCCCCATAGGGCACCTGCGCCGGACAGGCCGTTTCGCACGCCAGGCAGCCGACACATTCGTCGGTGTAGAAGTCGGTCCACTTGTCCTGGGGCAGGCGGCCGGCGGCCTCTTCGCTCCAGAGGCGCAGACGTCCGCGGGGCGAGTTGTTTTCGTCCCCGGTCAGCTTGTAGGTCGGACACACGGCGAGGCAGAAGCCGCAGTGTGTGCAGTTTGAGAAGTAGTCCGGCAAAGGGGTTTTAGGATGCATGGATGGTACGCTCCAAGGTTTCAAGCCATTGGGACTCGGTGAGGCTCGGCGGTGTCGCCGGCAGCCAGCGCGAGTGCCAGTCGCCGCCGAGTGCATGCAGTTCTCCGATATGCGGCTGCATGAGGGAATGGGCCCGCCCGGCCATGTCCTCGCCTTCGCCCAGATGAACGTGGACGACCCCGTTGTAACACAACGCCACACAGCGCTCGGCTTCGCGGGCGAGTTGGCCGGCGAGACTGATGGCCCGGTCGGGCGTGGTTTTGACGGTCACATCCGGCAGCCCATCCAGTGGCGGCTGCGCGTCGTGGCGCACCGACAGTTTGGCAGCGGTCTCGGCGGCGATCCGGTTGAGTTGCTGCTCAAAAATTGGGGCCTCTTCAGACGGGCAATGGATCGAGACCCTCACGAAGGAGCCAGCGTCTTGCGTGATGAAATCCACGGCGTCCCACCAGTGCATCCAGCCGCTGTGCAGAAGCCGGCTCACGCAGCCGCGGAGCGCCTGGGAGTCGCCCTCGAAGCGCGCCTCGATGTTGAAGCCGCAGTCTGGACGCAGGCGGAGCACGTAGTCCACGGGCTCTCCAAAACGCCTGCCGCTGTGCAGGAGGAAGCGCAGCCAGTCGTAGCCGGTGGTGGTCTTCACGACCCGCTCGCCGATACGCGCAAGGCGGCCGCCGGGCAGGCGCCAGTTGATGCCGAGAATGTTGTCGCAATACGGACCGAAACGGCACGAAGCGGGTGCGTGAGTGGCGGCGGCGGTGTGTTCGCGCAGGGTGGCGCCCGGATCGAGAACAAGCGGGAAGCGCAGGCGGTGGCCCGCGGTCTGGGCGTGGATGTCGGTAGCCGTTGCACTGGCGGGGAGGCACAGCGTGCCGTCCACCGGGTCGAGAAAGTGCGTAAACAGGCGCTCCGCCTGCATGGGAGCGATGGTTTTCATGTGGCGAAGCGGCGGTTTTGGAAAACTTTGAGCGGGTTGAGCTGGTGGGTGGGGTTGAACGCGGCAGGCACCGCCCATTGCAGGCGCATCGAGTCGGGGCCGAAGACAAGCGGCATGTAGGCGGACTTGTCGTTGCCGATGCCGTGCTCGCCGCTGAGCGTGCCGCCGACTTCGATGACGCGCCGCATCAGGCGTTCGCTGATGAGCTCGACCTTTTCCAATTCGCCGGGCACCCGCGAGTCGAAGAGGAAGTTCGGATGCAGGTTGCCGTCGCCTGCGTGGAAGACGTTGACCGCGCGGATGCCAGCCGCGTCTGCCTCGTCGTAGACCAGCTGGAGGACGTCGGCCAGAGCGCTCTTGGGAATCACCGCGTCCTGCACGACATAGTCGGGGCTGAGCTGGCCGAGCAGGCCGCCGGCCGCTTTGCGCGCCTTCCAAAGTTTTTGGCGCATTGCGTCCTGATCACTGAGGACCACGTCATTTGAGCCGGCATGGCGCAGCAGGTCCGCGACGGGTCCGACGCGTGCGTCAACGAGGGCTGGGGGGCCGTCGATCTCCAGCAGCAGCATGAACGAACCCTTCGGCAGGCCTACCGCCATCTGGCTGGTCTCGACCATGGCCACCCCACGCGGGTCGAGCATCTCGATGGCGGCGGGATAGGAGGAGTGGGCCACGAGGGCATGAATCGCTGCTTCGATTGAGCGCAGGTCGGGATAGGTCGCGCGGAGGGTCCAAACCTTTTCCGGCAGCGGTAGCAGTCGCAGCCAAAAGCGGGTGAAGGCGCCGAGTGTGCCTTCAGAGCCGATCATGAAGCGTTTCCAGTCCTCCCGCCAGGGACCGCGGCCGCCCGCGGGTCCGCCGAAGCGTTGCACGCTGCCATCGAGCAGGACCACCTCGACACCCAGGACGTAATTGCTGGTCACGCCGTAGCGGAAGCAGTGCGCGCCGCCTGCGTTGGAGGCGACGTTTCCTCCGAGGGTGCAGACCGGTCCGCTGGAAGGATCAGGCGGATAAAACACGCCGTGCGGCTTGAGCGCTGCATCCAGGTCGTTGAGCGCTACGCCGCATTCCACCTCGCACCAGAATCCCTCCACGTTGATCTCCCGGATGCGCTTGAGGCCGGAGGTGTGGACGACCACCCCTCCCTGCGCGGCCACCGGACCGCCCGAGAGGGAAGTGCCTGCACCGCGCAGGATCACCGGCACGCCGAGCTGCCGCGCACCCTTCATGAATCCGACCAGTTCGTCTGCATCGGCCGGAATGACGACGGCATCGGGCAGGTAGCTCTTGTAGCCAAGGGCGTCGGCCGCGTAGCCGGCAAGCTGAGCCGGCGAATCGAGAATGCGGCCGCGCGGGAGAAGCTGTTTGAGTTGGGAGGAGAGGGGGAGGGGGTTCATCAAGACAGAGTCACTTCCTCAGGGAGTGCGAACCGGCGGAGCATCGGGGTGCGGCAAGATTGGCCGGGGCGGATGGTTTTCATAGCGGTCGGTCGGACTTGCCTTATAGCGGTGAGAGGTCATACCAATCTGGATGGCCAGTCAAGGCCCGCGGGAACGTTGGGCAGGGGACACCGGCCGAACGCCAAAGGCCGGGGTGGCCCCATAATCGATGACGGCTGCAACGATGCTGTCCTTGGGCGTTGTTTAGCCGGCGGGGAGGCGGACAGCAGGTTAAGAAAGGTTCCCGCGGCGATCGGCTCAAGGCAGACGGCTTTTGCTATGCCAACAGCTGGTGGACTACGTTGCCCGCGACATCCGTGAGCCGGTAGTCGCGGCCGCCATGACGGAAGGTGAGCCGCTCGTGATCCAAGCCCATCAGGTGCAGAATCGTTGCGTGGAAATCGTGGATGTGGACCTCATCCTTTTCGACCTTGCAGCCGTACTCGTCGGTCTGGCCGTAGCAAAAGCCTGGCTTCACCCCGCCGCCTGCCATCCAGGTTGAGAACGCCTCGGCGTGGTGCTCGCGACCCTTGGCGTCCTTTTTGGAATTAAACGGGGTCCGCCCAAACTCTGTGGTCCAAACCACCAGCGTGTCCTCGAGCATTCCCCGGGATTTGAGGTCCCGCAGCAGGCCGGCAATCGGCTGGTCGACATTGCGCGCGAGGCGGCCGTGATCGGCCATGTCGCCGTGAGAATCCCAGTTGCCGGAGGCGCCCGTGTCGATGAGTTCGATGAAACGCACGCCCCGCTCGGCGAGCCGCCGCGCCGCGAGGCACTGCCAGCCAAACCCCTTGGTCGCGCCCCGGGCCAGTCCGTAAAGGGCCAGCGTTGCATCGGTTTCGCCCGCCAAATCCAATGCCTCCGGAGCCTCCATTTGCATGCCGAAGGCCGTCTCCATGGAGCGGATGCGCGTGGTCAGATGTGGATCCGCCCCGCGCTGGGCGAGATGCGCCCGGTTGAGTTTCTGAGTGAAGCCCAGCTCCAGCTCCTGTAACGCGCCCGCCGGCTGCAACCGCTTGATGTTTGCGATGGGTTCAGCGCCCGGCGAGACCAGCGTTCCCTGGTGGGCGCCGGGCAGGAAGTCTGAGGCCCAAACTTGGGTGCCGGCGTAGGGCAGGCTGGGCGCGATGACGACAAAGGACGGTAGATTGTGGTTTTCCGAACCCAGCCCGTAGCTCAGCCAGGAGCCGATGCTCGGCCGCGCAAAGGTGACGGAACCGGAATGCATTCCAAGCGTCGCCTGGAAGTGGTCGGCGTGGCTGGTGCGCATGGAATTGAGTACGCACAAATCATCGGCGCAGGAAGCCACCTGCGGAAACAGTTCGCTAATCCACAGACCGGATTTTCCGCGCTGCTTGAACTCCCAGTCTGGGCGCTTGAAAAACTTGTCCACCGCCCTGTTGTTGAGGGCGAAGGCCTCCAGCATGATTTGGGGCACCTTGTATGTTTCCCCGTGCCCTGCGATCAGCCTCGGCTTGTAGTCAAAAGAGTCGATGTGCGAAACCCCACCGCTCATGTTTAAGAAAATGATCCGTTTGGCTTTGGGGGCAAAGTGAGGCCTCCTTGGCTCGAGGGGATCCGCCGGCTCTGGCTCGACCCCTGGCCCCTGCGAAAGCAGCCCGGCGAAAAGCGTTGTGCCGGTGACCAGCGAACCAAGCGCGGCACGGCGTGTCTGGGGGAGGTTTAGGGGAGGCATACTTCAGTCGATGTAGAGAAACTCGTTGGTCGCCAGCAGCGAACGGGCCAGGGCGGGCCAGGGTTGGTCGCGGCCTGCGGCGGCGGCCTGCGGTGGAAGCGCCTTGTCATAGGTCGCAACAAAGTCCAATGCAGCGCCCGCCTCGGCCTCCGTTGGCGCCCGGCCGAGGGCGTGCTCGT
>CANJYI010000032.1 GCA_947478975.1 Chthoniobacteraceae bacterium | reverse complement strand
TGGGGCGGGAGCAGGCACGGGCGTGAGTTTTCTGGGCGTACAAACCCAATCCAAACGGATTGTGCTCATGTACGACGTTTCCACAACGGTCTCGAAGGCCGCCGCGCGCGCGGGAGTACCGATGGAACGCATCCGCGAGGAGACGGCCACGCTGATCACGAACCTGGGCGTAAACACCCGCTTTACCTTGGTTGAGTTCGCACGGAACTACGCGTTCTTCTCGCCAGAACTGGTTCCCGCCACAAAGACCAACCGTGAAGCGGCCCACCGTTGGCTCCACACGTACTTCGCGGTGAACGGTTCCTTTCCGAAAAGCACGCCAGGCACCGTCAACGGAAGCCCCGGCTTTCTGGTCGCGCTGGAAGCGGTATTCCGGCTGCGCCCAGACTCCATCTTCATCATCTCCGACGGCAGCATGCAACGCGGGCAGCGGGGCAACGACACCATCCCGATCCACGAAATCGAGTCCCGACTGACACAGTTCCAACAAGCGCAGCCGCAGCCGGCCGGCATCTTTTTCATCGGAGTCGGTGTGACTCCCGAAAACGAGAAGGCGCTCCGAAGGGCGCTGCTCCGCGCGGGCGGTCGTGGCGGCTACTCCTTGTTGCAGCGCTGAGTAGGGGTGCGGCTGCGGACCCGGCGTTTTCTCCGCTTTCTCTCTGGCGGCGACCAGCTAAAGTTGGCGGTTCCATGGGCTCCCTCCCCTGCTCCACACTCCTTCCGCCCGCCCGCAAGCAGGCTTTCTTATCCGCAGCCGCGGCAGCGGCCCTGTGCGGCTTGACGTCTATTACGGGACTGGAGGCGCCCCTCCAGGCGCAGGCCCCGGGTGAGGCTGCCGCGGAAATCTACACCAAGGCGATGACGGCCTTTAGCAACGGGGATTTCCCCGCGGCGCTCGCGGGCCTCCAGCAGATGCTCTCCATCGGAGCCGAAGGCCCGGGTATGGAGAGCGTCCACTACTCGCTCGCGGCCGCGTACTTCAATCAGAAGGAGCCGCAGAAGGCGAAGGCGGCTTTTGAAAACTACCTGAAACTCTACCCGGCAGGCGTGCGCGCCGCGGACGCCCTGCTGGCTCTGGCGCAGACCGAGGTGCTGTTGGGAAACAAAATAGGCGCTGCGGTGAGGTTTGCCGACGTCGCAAAGTTGGGCGGCCCAAACAGGGAGCAGGCCGTGCTGGCACAGGCGGCGCTCCTCAAGGAAGGCGGCAATGCGGCCGAGGCCGCGGCCCTGCTCCAGGAACTGGTGGCCGGGGGCCTTAGGACTCCCGAGTCCGTGCAGGCCGCCCTGCTGCTTGGTTCGGTGGAAGCGGCTCACGGGGAAAGGGCCAAGGCTCTCGGTATTCTTGGGAATTTGCAGGGCCGTCTTTTGCCACTGGTGGACAATCCGCTGCAGCTCAACGCACTTGCGTTCGAGATTGGAGATGCGTTTCTGAATGCGGGCGAGTTTAAGCAGGCCCTCGCCGCATACGGCATGGTCAAGCGCCGCGAGGACACCGTGCTGCTACAGCAACAACGCATCCAAGCTTTGGCCCGCAAGTACGAGGCCAACATCGCCTCGGCAAAAGCCGAGCCAGCCCGCGCAGTCGAACTCGCCACCGGAAACCAGCGCATCAAAGCCCTGGTGGACCAGTGCAAGCTGACCCTGGAGGAGGCCGGAAAAAGCGCCGACACGCTGCCCGCTCTCCGCGCACGCCAGGCGGCTGCCTACCAGGGACTGGGAAAGCTCGACGAAGCCGTCCTCCTTTTCGAGTCCCTCCTCCAAAAGCCGGACGCGCCCTCACGCGCGGACGCCCTTTTCAGCCTTGGGTCCCTCCACGCACAGCTCGGAGAGGCTGCGGATTGTATTCGGGTGCTGGAGACTTACCGCAAGGAGTTTGGGTCCGCCAAGAATCTGGACACCGCCCTGCTGCTGCAGGGAACCAACCTGCTCCAGCTCGATCGACCCGAGGATGCTGCGGCCTGCTTCGACGCATTGCTGGCGCGAAAGCCTGAAAGCCCGCACCTGGCCACGGGCCTTTTCCTGCTGGCCAACACCCGCTTTTCCCAAAGCCAGTACACCGACGCACTCGAGACCTACAAAAAATACCTCAAGCGCTTCGCCAAGGGCGAGTTTGCCGAGGAAGCCGCCTACCGCAGCGCACTGGCCCATTTTTTCTCGGGGCAATATGCCCCTGCAATGGAGGGGTTTGAATCCTACCAAAAGGCACACCCAAACGGCCTCTATGTTCAGGACGCAGAATACCGGATTGCCGCCTGTTACTCCGCCGCCGGCAAACCCGCCGAAGTGGTCAAGCTCTGCACCACTTGGGAGGCGCGCCACGGAGACCATCCTGTCTCCGGCGACGTGCTCTCGCTCCATGCCGACGCCCTTGTAGCGTTGGACAAGCGCGAACAGGCCATAGCGCTCTACCGGAAAAGCAGCGTTTGCGCGGCTACCGAGGAAGTCGTCCACTACTCCCTTTTTGCTGCCAACAAGGAGTTGCAGCGGCTTGGACGTTGGAACCAAAGCGCGGACATGTTTCGGGAGTTCCTCGCAGCGAAGCCTAATCATCCCTCCCAGGTGCTCGCCATGTACTGGCTCGCCCGCGCCCTCGCCAAAGAGGGAAAGCCGGAGGAGGCCAAGTCCTTTCTCAGCAGTAAAATCCACGCCTTCATCGACGACCGCTCCCAAGATGCGGTCGAACAGCTTCTCAGCCAACTGGCTCAGCTCTGTTCCAAGCCGCCCCGCCCCCCCGCGACGCAAGACGCCTCCACCCCGCCCCCTGCCGCCACACCCCACGATCCGGAAGCCAGCCTGAACACATTTCTCGCACCCAAGGATTTTCCGGACACGCCCCTAGTTCGCGCGCGCATTCTTTTTGCGCGGAGCGAGCTGGCGCGCATGACCAAAAAAACGGACGAGGCCGCCGCCCTCCTGGACCGAATGTGCAAGGACATCCCTGCCAAGGCGCTGGGCGCCTCCCTGCTGGCGCAGTGCGCGGACCGCCTGCTGGAACGCGGAGACACGACGGAAGCAGGAAAGTTTTACAAGGAACTGCTCCGCTCCTTTCCAAAGGCCGACCTACTGGATTACGCGTACAACGGATTGGGGCAGATTGCGCTCCTCAATGGAAAGCCGGCCGAGGCGCTCCAGTCTTTCGAATATGCCGTGGACAAGGCGGGTGCGGCCACGAAGCTGCGCGAGGTGACCCTTGGCCGGGCCAAGGCGCTCCTGCAACTCGGCCGCACGGAGGATGCCCGCCCTGTCCTTGAGCAGGTCGCCGCCACCCGCGAATGGCGGGGAGAGGCCACGGCGGAAGCGGTTTTGCTGCTGGGCGAGGTGCTTGCAAAGAAGGGGGACCTGGCGGGGGCGCTCCAATATTTCCAGCGCGTGTTTGTCGCCTACCAGCGTTACGAAAAGCAGGTCGCGCGCGCCTACCTGCGGGCCGCCGAATGCTTCGAACAGTTGCAGGAGCCCGAAAAGGCGGCAGCCCACTACCGTGAATTGAGCTCCAAACCCAAGCTCGCACACCTTCCCGAAGTGGAGGTGGCCCGCAGCCGCCTGAAGCAGGAGAGCCCCCGATGAAAAAACTCCTTCCTCTTCTCGGTCCAGCCCTTCTTTTGATCGCCAGTCCGTTTTCAGGGCATGCGCAGACGGTCCAGCTCAAGGACGGCAAAGTTCTCTTCGCAAAAGAAATGCGCAGGGAGGGAAACTTCCTTTTTCTCAAGGTTTCCACCCCGAACGGCGCGGTGACAGACGAGCTTGTGCAGCTACCCCAGCTCGAGCGCATCGACTTCGGCGAACTCCCGGCGCTGGTGGAGGCACGGCAACTGGCCCAGGCGGGCGACGCTAAGGGTGTGCTTGAAATAACCTCCCAACCGGCCGTGTTTTTCCGCACCTACGCGGATCTCCCGGGCAGCCTCTGGCCGGATGTGATGCGGCTGCGGCTCGCCGCGCTTGCGGTGGCCGGCACCTCGGAAATGCTTTCGGAACTTCAAAAGAGCTGGCTGCCCACCGGCGATCCCGAGCTCGACACCGCTTTCCGGCTCATCGTCGCCGGACAGAACGACCCGGCCGGGGCGCGTACCGCCTGGAAGGCGCTGGCACAGCCGGGCGCGGGGACGCTTGCCGCTGGAATTTCGTGGCTGGAAACCGGGCAGGCTGCGCTCAAGGCCAAACAGTGGCGCGAAGCCGTGCGTGCCTTTCTTTCGGTGGAAGTATTTGTCCCACAGCAGCGGCTGCTGCTGCCGAAGGCGCTCCTGGGCGCGGCAACAGCCTTCAAAGAAAAAGGGGACCACGGCAAGGCAGCCGCATTCGTCCATGAAATTGGGGCCGATTTTCCGGGAACCCCCGAGGCGGCCGCAGCGGCCGACCTGCTGAAATAGCCGCAGGTCCCACGTATTCCGGATTCCCGCCAAACGACACACGGCTTTCTTCGAGCTGAGCGTTTGGGCGAACCCTGTTGTCGCAGCCGCAGCCGGCCTAGATCCGGACGAAAATCCCCCGGCGGTAAAGCCAGCGCGCCAGCACGAGCATCGCTGCAAACGCAACAGCCGCCGTGAGCCATCCGCCAGTCGGATCCGGCTTGGGGACAAGCCGCTCGGAAACGGTGCGGAACAATCCCATCCCGCCGAGCAAATAAAGCGTGATAGGGTTCGCCCCGACCCAGAGAAAGGGCGGCGTCCAGGCACACCACCCCTTGATGTCCGTGAGCCAGTAAAATGCGGCCAGCAGCAGCGTACTCCACCCGGCGGCAACCAGCACGAAGGAGGACGACCAGATCTTTTTGATGATGGGAAAAAACGGATGCCAGCACCATCCGGCGGTCACCAGCAGGACGCCCGCGGTAAACAGTCCCCCTAGCACCCGATGCGGCGAACGCTGGGAGGTCATCCACCGCCCTGCGAGCAAGCCGAAAAGAGCGCTCGCCACAGCAGGCAGGGTACTGAGAAGCCCCTCGGGATCATGCGTGCCATTGTGTTTCCTGCCGGGAAGCCAGACGCTGTCGAGGTAGTTGGTGAGGTTTTTACCCTCCTCAAAACTCGGGCTTTCCACTCCGGGGACGTGCACCGCTTTTAAGAGCAGGGCGTAACCGACGAGGATTCCAAACGTGGAGGCCACAAGCGCCCGGGTGGAAAGGCGCAGGCTCAAAAGCCCGGCAAAAGCCGACGCCATTCCGATCCGCTGGAGGACTCCCAGCCAGCGGACTTTGTCCCACCCGTCCTTGAGTCCACCCGAGAAATAGACACCGAGTAGGAAGAGCACGAGGCCGCGAGCGATGAGGTGCCGGACGGTGGCCGCCATTCCGTCGCGTTCCAATCTGCGGGGCAAGGCGATGGCCAGGGAGACACCGGAAAGAAAGACAAACAGCGGGAAGATGAGATCGTAGAAGTGAAACCCCTCCCAGGAAACATGCTCCAACTGGCTGGAGAGAAACTGTGCCGCTCCAGAGTTGGGAAACCCCGTCTTAAGGAAGGCCTGCAGCACGCTTCCAAGACCAAGGATCCAAAACATGTCGAATCCGCGCAGAGCATCCAAAGAGGAAAGGCGGGCGGAGGAAGGGGGCGGTGTGTTCACAGGAAGGATGGGGGGCAAGGTGCGTCCTTTGAATGCATTCGGCTCGCCACCTAGTCACGCCAAATTGGAGCACACACCGGGAAATGACGGCTCTACGATTCTGGTGCCTAGCTGTTTTCAGCAGATGGCTTTTCGCTGAACCCGCATGGCACGGGGAGTTGTCCTCAGATAACCCAGATGCTCTCAGATATTTTCCAGCGTGTCTTCTTATCTGCTAAATCTGTGAAATCTGCGGATACCTCTCTGAAGAAGCGGTTTCTGAGGCGTCCTTCCCTTCCGTTCACTGGGGAAAGGCAATCCTCAGCCGCTCGGCAACACGCCGCGGTCGGCGCAGCGCTTCCTCCATGCGAGCAGCCTCGTCGGCACCGCGCAGATCCTTGCAGGCTGGATGGGCCTCTGCCGCTGCGATGACCTTCAGGCTGCGGAGCACATGCGCCGTGCTGTGCTTGTAGGCGGAAGCGCTCATGTTCGCATCCAGCCTGAACACCTGGTCCTCGAGGGATTGAAACGCCTCGAACAGCTTGTACACGCGTGTGTCGAACCGTCCCGCTCCACAGGAGAACCTCTTCTGCGGCGCGCCGTCGTGCAGCCACATGTCCTTGGCCGCACAGATCAACGGTGCGCCGCTCACAGCCGCCCCGATGAGCAGCGGCAATCCAAGCTTGATCGCCGTCGCAATCCCGAAGTCGTCCCCGCTGTGGGGGGAAAAGTCGAGGCCAAGGTCGCGGCACATCGCCGCCCAATAGAGGAAATGTGGTTCGTCCAGCGTGCTGATTTTGCCCCCGACAAACTTCGGATGCAGGGCCAGTTGCCACAACAGCCACGGCTCAAAAGGCGTCGCCCACGGCACGAACGCGGGCTCCAAGGCATGGACGATTCCGGGCCGCACCAGCCACTCGGCGATCTGGTAGTAGGCATCCCGCCGTGGCTCCGCTGGCAGCGCACTCAGCCAGCGGGAGGTCATCAGCATGACCTCGCAGTTGTCGTGTTCCTGTACGATATCCAGCAGCACGCGGTAGCGTTCCGCCTTGAAGGCGGAGTCGTCCTGCGCACCGCGCGCGGTCACCCCGGCGATGAACTTGGCGTGGGGAAACTCGGCACGGAAGCGGCGCAACACCTCCGCATAAAGCCGGTCATCCAGATCAAAGATGTAGCCCGTGTCGGCATTGAGCACTACCACCAGCTCCACTCCGTAATGGTCAGCCGCCCCCTGCATCCAGCGGATACTGGCGCTGAATCCGTCCCAATCCGGGGCCCCGTCCCTAAACGGCAGCAGGGCCGCAGCGCAAAGACGGGCCTTGGTGTGGTGGTCGATGAGTTCCTCCTCGCCAGTCCAAGCCCACTTGGTTTCCAACCAGGCGGTGTCCGGGGTGAGGTCCTCGGGTCGTTCGATTAATTTCTTCATGCTGTGGAGATATTTACGGGTTTAGCGTGCCTGCGGGCGGGGACCGGTGCGCAAACTTACTGCGCGGAAAGATCTCCGACCGGCAACCAGCGCCGCTGCTCCCAGCTCTGGAGCCCCAGCTCGGCAAGCTGCACTCCCTTCGCCCCCTCGCGCAGCGTCCACGGGAACGGCGCATCCACGGCGACATGCTTCAAAAATTCCTCCCACTGAATCTTGAAAGCGTTGTCGTAAGTGGTGCAATCGGGGACCTCCTGCCAGCCGCCCTGAAAATTGATCGGCTGCTCGATGTCGGGGTTCCAAGTGGGCCGCGGCGTCGTGCCAAGGCTCTGCACCCAGCACTTGCGCAGGCCCACGATCGCGCTGCCATGGGTTCCATCCACCTGCATGGTCAGCAGGTCGTCACGCCGGACGCGCACCGTCCAAGAGCTGTTGAACTGGCAGACCACCCCGTTCTCGCACTCAATCGTTGCGTAGCACGAGTCGTCGCTGGTGCAGGCGTACTCTCTTCCCTGCTCGTCCCTGCGGGTTGGGATGTGCGTGGCCCCGAGGCAGCTCACCGCCTTCACCTTTCCAAACAGGTCGTCAATCAGGTAGCGCCAGTGGCAGAGCATATCCACGATGATCCCCCCGCCGTCCTCCTTCCGGTAGTTCCACGACGGCCGCTGTGAAGGCTGGTCCCCGTCTTCTCCCGTGAAAACCCAGTAGCCGAACTCCCCGCGCACGCTCAAAATCCGGCCAAAGAACCCCTGGTCCCGCAGCGTCCGAAACTTGCGGATTCCAGTCAGCCACAGCTTGTCCTGCACCACCCCATTTTTAACGCCGGCCTTCTCACAAAGCGCTGCGAGCCGCAGCGCCTCTCCCGCCTCCACCGCGGTGGGCTTTTCGCAGTAAATCGCCTTTCTGGCACGCACCGCCCGTTCCACAAACTCCGCCCGCTGCAACGTGCCGGAGGCGTCGAAAAAGATCTCGTCCTCCGGATTCGACAACGCGGCATCCAGATCCGTGGTGAAACGGGTGAACCCGGTGCTCTCCGCGAGTGCCCGCAACTTGTCGTGGCTGCGGCCCGTCAGGATCGGATCGGGCATGAGCACCAGCTCATTGCCCACCCTCACCCCTCCCTGGTCCCGGATGGCTTTGATGGAACGGATCAGGTGCTGGTTGGTGCCCATGCGGCCCGTGACGCCGTTCATGATGATTCCGATGCGTTTTGTTTTCATAAGGTTAGGTAAATTCAAACAACTAACGAAGCCGGTCCTCAGGAATAAAGCCGACGGTAGCTGCCAGCGATCTCATCGAGGAAATGGCGCGGCTCTGCAGCCCACCAGCGGTGGGAAAAGATCTCCACTTCGCGGTGGCCGGCGAAGCCGGCGGCGTCCACCCAGGCGCTCATCTCCCGGAGGTTGATGCATCCCTCCCCCATGAGGCCCCGGTCGTTGAGCAGATCACTGGTCGGGGTAAGCCAGTCGCAGATGTGGAAGGCCAGCAGCCTGCCGGTCCGCCCCGCGAGCGCCAGCTGCACCTCGAGTTCCGGATCCCACCAGACGTGGTAGGCGTCCACTGCAATCCCCAGGGATTCAGGCGAACCCAGGGCGTCACAAATCTCGTGGGCCTGCCGCATCGTGTTTACCGCGCTCCGATTGTCGGCGTACATGGGGTGCAGCGGCTCGATCGCGAGGCGCACCCCAGCCTGCGCGGCCGCGGGCAGCACCGCGGCAATGCCGTCCGCAATTTGCTTGCGGGACTCCGCAAGGGACTGGCCGGGAACGGCCCCGCAAACCAGCACGATCAGCGGCGCACCGATGGCATGGGCCTGCTCGATGGCGAGCAGGTTGTCGTCCAACGCCCGCTGGCGCGCTGCGGCGTCCGACCCAGGAAAAAACCCGCCTCTGCACAAGGAGACAAGCTCCAGACCGGCCTCCCGCACACGCCTTCCCACACCGGCAAGATCGTGGCCCTCCAACGCCTGCCGCCAGATGGTGATGCCGCTGACACCCCGTTTTGGAAACTCCTCCAGACACTTCTCCAAGGAGAGGCGCTTGGTGGTGATCGTGTGGACGCACAGCCGGGCCTCGGCTCCGGATTGGGAAGGATTGGTGTGGGCCTGCGGGGACATTTGGCTGTATTCAAGCGGCCCGCAGAGCACTGGTAAAACAGTTCTTTCCGATGATGCTGAACGGAAAAACCGATTGCAGTTTCACGCTGCCGAGCGGCGGTGTATGCAGGCGCCCATGGAACTTTACCAACTCGAGTACTTCCTTGAAACGGCCCGCCAGCGCAACTTCACACGGGCCGCGTCCAGACTGCACCTCGCGCAGGCGGCCCTGAGCGAACAGATCCGCAAGCTCGAGGCCGAGCTCGGGACGCCGCTGTTCCACCGGGGCCGCCGTGAAAGCACTCTGACGGCTGCGGGAGAAACCCTGCGCGTGCACGCGGAGGGTCTGCTCGAGCAAGCAGAGGCCGCCCGCCGGGCGGTACAGGACGTGGCCGGACTCCGCGGCGGAAGGCTCAGCGTGGGGGCGATTCCCTCGGTGAGCGCGTGCCTGCTGCCTGGGGCGATTGCGGAGTTTCGGGGCAATTATCCATTGGTGGAACTGGCGCTTTTTGAGGGCACTTCGGAGGCGGTCGCGCAGTGGGTGGAAAGCGGCCGGGTGGAGCTTGGGATCGTCCAGTTGCCGACGGCCGGCGGGCATTTTGAGGAACACCTGCTGCTGACCGAAAGCTTTCTGGCGCTGGTGCCCTCGGCACATCCGGCGGCCCGGCAGCAGAGCATCAGCCTGGCAAAACTCGCGGGGGAGCCCTTCGTGTTGTACAAGGGCCGGGCGCGGGACACGGCGCTGGCGGCGTGCCGGGCGGCGGGCTTCGAGCCGCGGATCGCCTGCGAAAGCAGCGAACTGGAGACGATCCGTTCGCTGGTGGGGGCGGGGCTGGGCATTGCGCTGCTGCCCCAACTTGCCACGCGACAGGGGGCGCCCAACTGCACGCCCCTGCGGCTCCGGGGGGCGCCCGTGGAAAGGCAGGTGGCGCTCCTGAGCCGCACCGGACACACCCCCTCCCCGAGTGGTGCGGTTTTCAGCCGAAGCGTGTTCGCGCAATGCCGCGCCTTCGGATGCGCGGCGTAGTCCCCGGATACGAGACGGTTTTCAGCAAAGCTGGACGCCGAGAATCCCGCCGCCGCCGGTGATTACCCATTCATGTGCGGTTCGAGGGGTGCTTTACGAGCGGGGCCCGCTTCAGGAATGCATGACCTGACCGCCGTCGATGTTGATGGTCTGGCCCGTGATGTTTCGCGCGTGCTCCGACGCGAGGTACACGGCCATGGCCCCGAATTCCGGCGGGGTCTGCCAGCGCCCAAGGGGTGCGAGCTTCTCGATTTTTGCGCCGCCCCACTCCTCGTAGGACTGGCGCTCCTCGGGTTTTAAGAGCGCTTGTCCCGCCCGCCACACGGACTGGTTCAGATCGGTCTGGACCATCCCGGGAGACAGCGCGTTCACGCGGACTCCAAACGGTGCCAGATCCTTCGCGGCACACTGCACAAAGTTGATCAACCCGGCCTTGGCTGCGCTGTAGGGCGGATCGGTGGGCGAACCAATCTGCCCCGCCACCGACGCCAGGAACAGCAGTGAACCGCTTCTGCGTTCTGCCATCCGGGGGGCGAAGCTGTGGGCCACATTCACTGCGCCAATCAGGTTGATTTCCAGCACCCGGATCCAATCCGCCGGGCTCAGGTTCCAGAAGGGAAAGCCAAATTTTCCGGAGCCAACCCCCACGCAAAAAACCACGTGGTCCACGTCCCCGATCGCACTGGAGAAGCCGCGCACCTCTTCGAGGACAGTGACGTCACCGAGGGCGAGCGACTTTCCGGGAAAGCCGTTGGCCGGGTCGGCGGACCGGTCAAAGCCGTGCACCACGGCCCCTTCCTGCGAAAATTCCCGGGCAATTGCCACTCCGATGCCGCGGGCGGCTCCAAACACCGCCACCTTTTGGCCTGAAAGATTGAGGTTCATGCCGGGCAGTATTTCATCCCCCGCTGTTACGGCGCGAGCCCGAAGGTACGCATTGATTCTGTTGGAACGAGCGGACCACTGCCCTGAAGAACGGCGCGGAAGTGCCTGATTACGGCGTTTATGCGGGTGAACAATGGCCTGCTCCGGACAAGGGGCAGGCGGCGATGATCACCCGGCTGGACTCCCACGTCGGCCGTTTGGCCAGATGAAGTTGGTCAACATGGACTTCCCCAGGGTTGGGCAGGTTCCCGGGGCGGAGACGCAAGGGATTGGGGCGATCCGGGTCCGAGTCCGGTGCTGGGAGGGGAACGGGCGGGTCGAAGGTTTGGCTGATTCAGCCTGCACGGCTGAGAGAAACTTGTTCCCCGCGCAAAAACACGCTACTCTGAACAAGAATCCGCTACCGTTATGAAGCATGGCAAACAGGCTCGGGGCGGCGCCTTTCTTTTGCAATGAACGTCACCCCCGAGTCGCTAGAGGAACCCGACTCCCTGATCAACCAGCTCGCTCGGACAAGCGATCTGGCCGACCCCATGTGCAGCCGCTCGGAGTGGCTCCTCTCCTACCATGCCGTCTTTGCCCCGCAGCGGACGCTGCAGCTGCGCTCCTTCAACGGAAGCCTGCTCGCTCTGGCGCAATTGCTCCACCCGCTCATCGGCCCCCTGCTTGAGCCGCTGGAGTCACACTGGTTTTTCCCCAACCCGCTGCTCGGCCCCGACGCGGTTCACCTCTTGGAAGCGCTCCTAGAGGAGCCCGAGCACAAACGCTCACGCCCCTCGCTTGCCATCAGCGGCCTCCAATGGGGCTCGCCGCAATTCCACCAGCTCACGCTGCTTTTGAAGCGCCGGTACGAAGTTGGCTTTCTGGAACCCACCGTGTTCCGCTCCGCCTCGCTGGAAGGAGGGGCGGACGGTTTTCTTTCCCGCCGCTCCGGAAAGTTCCGGGGCAACCTGCGCAAGGCGCTGCAAAAGGGCCAGGCCGCTGGGATCGAATTTGTGCGCTGTCCGCCTTCCCTCTCGGACGAGGCTGCGAAGGCCGTCTACGCGCGGATGCTTGCCGTCGAGGAGTCCAGTTGGAAGGGCCGGGAGCATTGCGGGATTTCGCAGGAGCCCTTCTGCTCCTTCTACGGCGAGGTATTTCGGCGCATGTGTAGAAACGGCGTGGCTCGGGCGATTTTTGCGACGCGGGACGGCGTGGATGTCGGCTTTGTGATGGGGGGCGTCGACGGCATCCACTACCGTGGACAACAGTTTAGCTACCACACGGACCTGGCCCCCCTTTCGATTGGGAACCTGCTGCAATGGAAGCAGATTGAATGGCTGTGCGAAGACGGGTTGAAACGCTACGACATGGGTTCGGTGCTCGAATACAAGCTCCACTGGACCGAACTGGCACTCAATAGCCACACCCTCGTCTGGCGCCCCAGCCGGTAGGGGGTTTCCAAATTTGGGGTGCTATAAGGGCGCCCCATGATCCCGCCACCGTTGGAATGGAGCGGGCAGGTTGGGGTGCCCTTTCAGGGCGCGTTCTTTGGGGGACGGATTTTCCCACGGCGTTGCCGTGGGCTGGCAAGTGAAATGCACCTTCGGTGCGCCGGAAGGGGACACCTCAAACCAAACGGCCCGCGTCCTCACCCGGACGCGCCCCAACGGGGCACCCTTTTCGCAGCCCATGGCAACGCCGTGGGTCCCTCCAATGATTGAATTCAAGGCCTTGCAAGGGCTTTCCCAGGGCGA
>CANJYI010000031.1 GCA_947478975.1 Chthoniobacteraceae bacterium | reverse complement strand
GAAGGGATTTGGGGTGAACCAAAGTTTAGGATTACCAATTCAAAGGCTCCCACTCAAACGAGATTCTGTTAGAATCTTGTTTGCCTAGATATCTAACTTTTTCGGGGCGTGGGCCCGCCTGGCCTTTTCTCGGTTCCTCGCTGTTTTCGGTGGGTGCCTTTTGACTCGCTCCGGAGAGAGCGGGCAGACATCCACAGATTGCTCAGATTTACGCAGCTGTTTTTATGGTTTCCACTCTGCGGCTCGTACTGAGAAATCTGCGGCTCGTAACCCAAAGTTGCCAAAGTTTCGCATAGCGAGAGGGGCGTTCTCGCTCCCGGAGGGAGCCGAGACAGTAACCCGGGCGGCGGCGAGGCTTTGCAAGCGCCCCCGGTAGCCCTCCCAAAATGGCGGTTGCCCCAGAAGGGCAAGAAGAACGGCCCGTTGACACAAGGCCGCCCGATCGCCGATTTGAGGGGGGCGAGGGACGGCGTGGGAATGACCGTTCCGAGAATTACCGGCCGGGGACCAGTTCGTAGAGCGCCCCCTTGAGGTAGGAGGATTCTGGAATGGTCGAGATGACTGGGTGATCCAGTCCCTGGGTAAAGTTTTGCAGGTGGCGCAGTGTTTTCTTTGCATCCACCGCCGCATCGTTGATCACGCCCTGGAACAGCTCCTGGGACATGTGGTGCGAACAGCAAAAAGTTGCCAGGAGGCCGTCCGGATTCAGGAGCTTCAGGGCGCGCAGATGGATCTCCTTGTACCCTCGGAGCGCGTCGTGCACGCGGCCCTTGGACTTGGTGAAGGACGGGGGATCCAAGACGATCAAGTCGTAGGTCGCCTGTGCGTCCTCCTTTTCCTTGAGGAAATCGAACACGTTGCCCTCGATGGCGTTCACAGAGAGCCCGTTGGCTTTTGCATTGAGGCGCACCTGTTCGATGGCGGGTCCGCTGATGTCGATGGCGGTCACCTCTGATGCGCCTGCCTTCGCGCAGCTCAGGGCGAACGCGCCCTGGTTGGTAAAGCAGTCCAACACGCGCTTCCCTGCCGCATGGGCGGCCACGGCGCGGTAGTTGGAGAGTTGGTCCAGATAGAAGCCGGTTTTCTGGCCCTGCAGCAAATCGACCCCGAAGGTCAGGCCGTCGGTGGTGATCGAACCCGGGCCCGGTTCGGGTCCGTAAAGAACGCCGGTGACAAGCTCCATGCCTTCGGCCTTGCGGATCGGGGCGTCGTTGCGCTCGATGATGCAGCGCGGTTGGAACGCGTCAACGAGCGCCTCGACCAGGAGGGCCTTGCGCTGGTCCATCGCGAGGGTGAGGGTCTGGAGGACCAAGTCGTCCCCGTAGCGGTCGACGACCACGCCGGGCAGGCCGTCGCTTTCGCTCCAAATGAGGCGGCCTAGTTGTTCGGGCAGGCCGTGGCGATTGCGGAATTGGCGGGCGATGGAGATGCGGCGCTTGAAAAAGTCCAGGTCCAGATCCTGCCTCTGGCGCGAGAAGCGGCGGGCGATGATCTGGGAGCGGCTGTTGTAGATGGCCGTTCCGAGCATGCGGTCGCGGCCGTCCTTGAGTGAGACAATGCCGCCGTCCTGAGGATCGCCAAAGGTTTTGAGCACCTCGGTGGAATAGACCCAGTCGTGGCCGTGAAAGAGGCGGGCGCGTGGTTGAATGATAAGACCTGCCATGTGAGGGAGGGAAACTAAGGCGCCGGGCGAGGAAGTCAACGCAGGGCCCAAATCCGATTTGGGCCGTGCCGTTTTCGTTGCGAGCTGAGACTGGCGCGCACGGACCGGGCATGGCAACGTTTGCAGGGTGACCTCAAAACTAAGTTCTCGCCTGCGGCGGCCCATTCTGGCGGGCGGCTTGGGTTTGTGCCTGTGTGGTTTGCCGGTTTTGTCCGGACAGGAGCCCCCCAGGGCTGCGCCCGAGCCAATGCAGGCGGCGGAGGTTGTGCGTCTTTTTGAGCAGGCGCAGATGGATGTCTTTAAGCGGGCCGCGTCCGCCGTCGTGATTTTGGAGGCGGAGCTTCTGCCCGATGCCGAGGACGGGGGGGACGGGGCAGGGGGTGAGGCCGCTGCCAAGCGGGCTTCCCGCAGCGAAGGGTCGGGCTTTGTCGTGCGCGCCAACGGAGTGATCGTCACCAACCAGCATGTGATCTCGAAGGCGAATCGCATCAGCGTTCGGTTCCGCGACGGCCGGCGCCTGGACGCGCGCATTTTGGGAATCGACGAGCGGACGGACCTTGCGGTGCTGCAGGTGGAGGCGGCGCAACTGCCGGTGCTGGAGTTTGCCGACAGTGACACGGCCACGGTCGGCCAGTTGGTTTACGCGATCGGGATCCCCTTTGGACAGGAGTGGTCTTTTACCGCGGGAATGCTCAGCGGCAAGGGGCGCACCCGGCTGCTTGCCCCGACGAGCCTGCTGCCTCTGGTGGAGGACTATTTGCAGACGGATGCCCTCATCAACCCGGGGCACAGCGGCGGGCCGCTGCTTGACCGCGAGGGGCGCGTATTAGGAATGAACACCCTCATCACGCGCACCGAACGCGGACTGGCCTTCGCCGTGCCATCGAATTTGTTGCAACAGACCGTCAGCCAGATTTTGGCGGCGGGAAAGGTTTCGCGTCCCTGGTTGGGGATCCGGGTGGAGACGTTGGGGGAGACCCCGGTTTTAGGGGAGCGTCTCGCTGCGGCTGGCCGCGGTGCCGTGGTGCTCGCTGTGGAGGCTGAGGGGCCCGCCTTTCGGACGGATCTGCGGCCGGCCGACGTGATTCAATCGGTGGACGGAAAGCCCGTGGGTTCCGCCCTTGCGCTGCAGCGGGAGTTGTCTGCGCGCAAAGCGGGGCAGCCAGTGCGTGTGGGCGTGTGGCGGATGGGGACCTTCAAAACGGTAAGCGTGCCGCTGGCCGAATTGCCGGCGGCGCCGCAGCTGGTTTTGGACGCGGCCCGCCCCCAGCGCAGCCCGGTTTCGAATCAGGAACGCTTCGGTTTGAAGCTGCGGGAGCTCAAGGGGCACGGCGTGCGGGTGGAGGCGGTGGAGGCCACGAGCGCCTCGGCCCGCGCTGGCTTGCTGCCGGAGGACGTTGTCACCGAAGTCGAGAACCGTCCGGTGCGGACCGTCTCGGACTGTCTGTCTGCCCTACGTTCGGGTGTGTCACGCAGCACACCCGGCGTCCTGATTCAGTTGGAGCGCCAGGGGCTGCGGACCTTTGTGATGTTGCGGGCCGAATAGCGCGGGTCCCGAAGGCGTGCCGGGGGCGGCCGCAACTCAGGGCGCGAGCTGCAGGGCGAGCAGTTTGGTGCCGTCCCGGACAAAAAGCCTTCCGTTTGCATAGGCCGGCGAGGCCCACGTTTTGCCCACAAAATGCGACCGGCCCAGCTCCTTGTAGCCGGCTTCCGAAGCCGCCACGAGGCGCAGTTCGCCGGTGGAATCGAGCACCAGCAGGGAGTCGTTTACTGCGGTGATGCTTGCGTAATCGCCGAGGCCCGGCTCGCGCCAACGCTCTTCGCCGGTGGCGGCGTTGAGGCAGACCAAGTCGCACCGGTTGCCCGCTCCGGGGCTGAACAAGTTCGCACCGACCTGGATCGGCGAGCTGATGACGACCTTCATCCCGGCGTTTTCCCACTGGCGCTGGGCGGTGAAGGCCCCGGCCGTCTGCGTGATTTTGAAGCGGATGGTGCCGATGCTTGTGGAGGTGACCGTCACGGTGTCTCCGTCAATCACGGGGGTGGCAACATGCCGTTTGGCGCCAGTCTTGAGGGGCTCCCTCCAGAGGATCTTGCCGCTGGAGGCCTCGACCCCCATGAGTGCGTCGGCCGTGAGGTGCACCGCCTGGCGCACCCCGGCCAGAGTGGCGACCATGACGCTGGAATAGGCGGTGTTGTCCTGTCCCGCCGTCCACAGTTCCTTGCCCGTTAGCTTATCGAACGCCACCAGCGTGCCTTTCTTTGGACTGCCCACGGGAACAAAAACGCGGTCCCCGTCCACGATTGCGGAGCCGTTGTTGCCGTGGCGGCGGGAGGCGGTTTCCTTGGCCTCCGGATCCGGGCTCTTGTTGCCAAACCAGGTAGCACCGTAGTTGTCCCCAAAGCTGGTGGCCCAGATTTGCTTGCCGTCCTTGAGTGCGAGGCACCGGAACTCCCCTCCGCAGGACTGGGCGTACACGCGGTCTCCGTCGACAAGCGGAGTGCAGCGGGGGCCTTCGCCATAGGCGTTTTGGAACTCGACCATCGGGCCGATCTCCACCTGCCAGATCTCCTTGCCGGTATCAGCGGCGAGACAATGGAGCACCTCCTTGCCGGCGGTGCCGTCCATGATCAGGAGCGTGTTTTGGACGACAATCGGGGAGGCCTGTCCGGGGCCGATTGCGATTTCCCAGAGCGGTTTGGGGGCCTGGGGGAGTTTGGTGAGCTTGTGGGCGGGATCGCTGACGACGCCGTCCCGGGCGGGGCCGCGCCACTGGGGCCAGTCGGCCGCGTTGGCGACGCGGGCGGAAACCGAGGGAAGCAGAAACGCCAGGGCAAGCAGGGGGGAGACTTTCATCCCTCCAGCCTTAAGCGGCCTCCAAAAAACTCAAGCCCCGAACAGCGTTGGCGGAAGGCGCCTTCAAGATTCCGCGAGTGGCCCGTCGCCATCGGCCACCAAAGTGAGGAGGGGCGCGGGATGGACGGCGAGTGGGCTGGCCGCCTCCGCCGCCAGGGCGCTCCAGTGTGCGCCGATTGCCAAGACATGTCCGAGGTCCAGCGCCAGATGGAGCTCTGGGTAGGCACTGAGACGGGCGGCAGCTAGTGCAAAAAGCCGCTGGGCGGGGCCGAGGCGGCGGGAATGGGTGGGGTGTCCGGGAAAAAGGCAGTGCTTCTGGAGGTGCACGAAGGCCCCGGCGAACTGGATGAGGCCCTGGTAAAAGCTGCGGTTGGAGTCGTGGCATTGCAGCCAGAGGTGCTCCAAAACATCGTGGGCCTCGTAATATTCGCCCCTGTTGAAACAGACAAAAAAGGCGCGGTACTCGGCAGGCAGGGAGGAGCACGGGTCTGCGTCCCAATCCCCAAGCCAGGCTTCCATGCGTTCGTTTTTTTTCATTCGCTCTGAGGCTGTAATTTCATACCCTTTGACCTGTTGAAAAACCAGCCGACAGACTCAGGGGATCTCAAAAGGGGGGCGCACCGCTTTCTCGTCAGCGGCTCTCTGTGTATTGGAATCTCAACGGGAAGGAGAGCCCCTTCGTTAATGGGGGAGGAACTCCCGCTTTCTGAAGGCTTTGTCTGCGTGTGGTTTTTTGGGCGCGGTCAGCGCCCGTTATGAGCACGGCGTCGTTTTTTGTGCTTACGGGGGCGGCGTGTTTACTGGCGGCGGGCTCGGCGCTTTTTTCCGCCTTTGAGACGGCTTTGTTTTCCTTCCAAGGGCACGAGTTGGAGCGGTTGCGTCGGAACAAGGCCCGCTATGCAGAGCGCTTGTCCCGTGTCCTGTCGAATCCACGGCGCCTGCTGGGGGTGCTCAGTCTCGGGTACGTTTGCTTCAACGTTCCGCTGGTGCTCATCTGTTTGTTTCTTTCGCACAAGGGGCTGCTGCCGGCGCTCCCGTTTTGGGGGTCTGAACTCCTGTTGCTTTGCTTGGTGGTGGTGGTTTGCGATTTGCTCCCGAAGGCGCTCGCTTTGAGGCGGCCTTACCGGTTTGTCCGGCTGGCAGCCCGTGTGTTGGATCCGCTGTTGCGCGTACTTCAGGAGCCGTTGGGCTGGGTGCAGCGCGTTTCCGACGGGCTGGCCGAGCGTCTGCTTCCGGGCGCTCCGGGGGAGGCAAAGCCCATGGACCAGTCCCAGATGGAAACCCTCATCGAAATTGGGGCGGAGGATGGCGCGCTGCATCCGGTCGAGCGGGCGATCATCCAGCAGATCATTCATCTGGGCGAGAAGACGGTCCGCGACTGCATGACTCCGCGGGTCGACGCGCTTTGCCTTCCCGACGATCTCACCAGGGAGGAACTGGCGGTGCGGCTGCGTTCGGCGCGGTACCGGCGCGTACCGGTGTACGGCGAAACGCCGGACGACCTTCTGGGGGTGTTGGATGTGCGGGCCTATTTGGAGGCGGGTAACGTGCACTACACCGAGATGCTCACACCCCCGTCGTTCGTGCCCGAAACCATGCGTGCGGTGGACCTGCTGCGGTCTTTTTTAAACCGCCCCCAAGCGCTGGCGATCGTTTTGGACGAACACGGCGGCACGGAGGGCGTGATTACGCGCGCCGACTTGCTCGAAGAAATCCTAAGCGAGGCCCTTCCCGGCGGTGACCGCGAGCTCTACCTCGAGGCGCTGGGCGAGGGCCGGCTGCTGGCCAGCGGCAGTGCGCGGATCGAGGATATTGAGGAGGCCCTGGGCATTGAGCTCGCAATCGAGGGCATCGACACCATTGGCGGGTTGGTTTTTAACCTGGCAGGCACCGTGCCGAAGCTTGGGAGTGTCTGGAAGCTGGACGAGCTGAGTTTGACGGTGCGCCGCACCTCCCGCAAGCGGGTGGAGGAGGTCCTGATCCAAACCGCCCGGGGTGGGGCAGAAAACGAGGTAGCAGGATGACGCCGCTGGTTGCGATCGGAACTTGCATGGCGCTCTCCTTCATTTTTGCGGGGATGGAGTCGGGGCTGTTGTCGATCAGTCGGCTGCGGTTGCGTCACCGCAGCAAGGTGAAGGACCCCGCCGCGCTGGGCCTGGCAAGGCTGGTGGTCGACCCGGGCCGTTTGCTGGTCACCACGCTGGTACTGACGAATTTGTTCAACATCACGGCCCTTTCCATTGCCGTAAGCGAGTCGGTGGAATGGTTCGGGGACGCCGGCTATGTGTGGGTCCTTTTGTTGGCGCTACCTGTCTGGGCGATCGGCCTAGAGATGCTGCCAAAATCGCTTTTCCGCCGCCTTCCGCTGCGGTTGCTGGCGGTGCTGAGCGCTCCGCTGGTGGTGGCCAATTTTCTGTTAAGGCCCGTCGAGGCCGGCCTGCAACGCCTGGTGCGGGGGCTTTTTCCCAAACGCTCCCCGCAGCGGCTCAGGCTTTTTGGCGGGCGCGAGGACTTCAAGTACCTGACGTTTGAGTCCGAGCGGGAGGGTTTCATCAGCAGCGCGGAGCGCGAGATTATCCAGACCGTGCTGGATTTTCGCCAACTCACGGCCCAAGAGCTCCTGGTGCCGCTGGAGGAGGCGGGGGCGGTCCGTGGGGATCTGCCGCTGAGCGCAGCCCGGCTTTTGGCCCACAGCAAGGGCGTGGACCACCTTCCGGTGCTCAACGAAAAGGGGGAGATCTCCGGTCTTTTGGACCTGCACGAACTCGCGCTGGCAGGCACGTGGCATGGTAAGGTGGAGATCTTTCAGCGGCGCATTCTACGCACCGACCTGCACGAACCCGCCCCCATACTGATGCGCAAACTGCGCTCGGCGCGTCTGCCGCTGGTGGCCGTGCGCGATGCCAAGGGGCGCACCGTCGGTGTGGTCTTCTGGGAAGACTTGGTGCGGTTGCTGTTCCTGCCGAGTTCGGGGAGGTAGGGGAGGGGCCGGGGGCGTCCTTGAGAAAAGGCGTGCCCTTCTGCGCCGGATGCCCTACGGCCTTTGGAATGGAAGTTGTCCCAGTTGAAATGTTCGGGGTGAGCGTAGACATGCCTCTGCCGGTTCCGGTGAGCATGAGAGAAACCGCGCTCGAGGATTTTGTCCGGGATCTCTGTGATCCACAGAAGGGCGTGGGCGTGCGTCCCAGCCAGTGCCAGTTGGTCGGACGCGATCTGCTCTACCAGTACGAGCTGAACGCCACCTTTTTCGAGGGCAACGGGACCCTCGTCCGCACGGCCGAACGCACGCGGGTCGCTGTACGCAACGCCAGAAACTGGGCGGACTGGCAGCTTGTGCAGCAGACTCTCTGCAGGGTGCACGCCCTCATTGCGCTGGATCCCAAGTCGGTGAGCAACCTTTCCATGCAGGCGCAGGTGCGTTTTGTTTCGCTTTCCGAACGGGAGCGTTTCCTGCGCTCCTTTGCCCCCAACCGCGTTGTGGCGCGCCCCGGAGCGCTTGGGCATGTGCGCATTCCCGACTGGGAATACGAGGTCCGCGTTCAGATCGAGGACAGTAACGTCCTGCCGGCGGGAGTCTACATTGGCGCAGACACCCAGTACCGCAACGACCAGGACTGGGAGAGTTTTATAGGCTCGATCCCCACCATGTTTGCTGCCGCCGCCAACTCCTTTGGCCTTGGTTTTGAACCCTTCGCCGGCACGCCTTCCTGAAGACCACCTCAAGGGCCGGGGGTGGGGAAGTGCTGCCCGCCCCGGCGATCCCGGTCCTTATGCCACGATTTCCTTGAGCACCCCGGTGCTGTCGCCGTGGCGCTCTGCGGATACGCCGAGGCCGTGAAGCAGCGTCAGCCAGGCGTTGCAAAGGGGGGTGTCCTTGGGGGTGACGATGCTGTGGCCGAGCTTGATGCCGGCGCCTCCTCCAGTGAGAAGGGTGGGGCAGTTGTCCAGATTGTGCTCGGTGCGGATGTTGCTTCCGTAGGCGAGGGCAACGCTGTCAAACAAGCGGGTGCCGTCCGCTTCTTTGGTGGCCTTGAGTTTGTCGAGGAACCCCGCGAGCAGCTCGCTCTGGGTCAGGTCGCGCCGTTGAGATGCGTCCAGCTTCTCCCCGAGCGTGGAGTGGTAGTGGCTCATGTCGTGAGGCGCCACCTTGATGCCGATGCTGGTGAGCAGCGTGCTCACGGGCTGGCGGTACGTCAGCACCCGGGTGCTGTCCGTCTGGATCGCCGCCAGCATGATGTCGTACATGATCTTGATTTCCTCGCGGCCAGCCAAGCCGGCCTGCGGTTCGGGAAGTGGGGCATTCGGCTGCGGCACACCGATCCACTGTTCGTCTTTGCTCAGGCGGGTTTCAATTTCTCGAATGCCCTGGAAATACTCGTCCAACTTGGCCGTGTCGGACTTGCCCAGCCCTCGCTGCAGCGCACGCGCGTTGGCGAGCACCGTGTCGAGCACGCTGCGCTTCTGGGCTAGCATCGCCCTTTGCTGCTCGATGGGGGTGGTGTCCTTGGAAAAGAGGCGGTGAAACGCCTCTACCGGTCCGTTGAGTCCGCCAACCGGCTTGCCGCTCACGTCCCACGCCATGGAGAGGCCGGGGCCGTGGCCGGAGGCTTCCCCGTTCTCGCCTCCATTGAGCTGCAGGGAGGCAAAGCGGGTACTGAGTCCCAGCTTGGCCGCCGCCACCTGGTCGGCTGAAATGCTGTTGTGGAAGGTCTGTCCGGGTTCGGCAAAGCGGTTGGCGCCGGTGAGCCACATGGTGCTGCCCCAGTGGCCCTCGTTGGAGTACTTGTTGCAAAGGCCCTGGACGACTGAGAAATCGGCCTTGTGCCGGGCGAGCGGCGCAAGGCCGTCGGGAAGCACGTAGTCAGGACCCGGATTTTTGATGTCCGGAAACCAGCTTTCGGTGGTGATGCCCCATCCGAAGCCGAGAAAGATGAGCCGTTTGGGCGCCGGCGCCGGAGTCGCGGCGGAGGCAAACCGGCGGAACCCGAGGGACTCCAGAACCGGCAGGGCGATCAGCGCAGTGCTGGAGCGGAGGAAATGGCGGCGGTTGAGCGGTGTCGTCATGGCGTCTGTGCGTAGGGGCTACTTGGTGTGGAACTCTTTGCTTTTCACGAGCGAATGAATGAATTCGCGGATCGCAAAGTCCCGCTTTGCCGACTGGTTCAGCATGGTCTCGATGAGGGGTTCGTCGCTGAAGCCGCAGGGGCGGCCCAGAGCGTACTCGATGAGCGCTGCGCTGAACCCGCGGGCGAAAGCGTCGGACTTGGATGCGACGATATCGCGCAGGCCAAAGTAGTCCTTAAAGGCGGGTCCCTTGTGCAGGGTGGCTGCGGCCTCAATCGTCCAGGTTTTCTTCGACTCCGGCTTGGATTTTCCCGCGGAGTCGGACAGTTGGTAGCTGTCCTCGGTCCGCCACTGGCCGGCGGCATCGAAGTTCTCCAGACCAAAACCGATGGGGTCGATTTTCCGATGGCAGCTGGCGCATTGCGGATCCTCCTGGTGCGCCAGGAGCCGTTCGTGGGTGGTGAGCACCTTGTCCGCTAGGCGGGTGATTGCCGGCACGTTTGCGGGCGCTGGAGGCGGCGGGTCGTGGAGCAGCTTGCGCAGCACCCAGGCGCCACGTTCGACGGGGCTGGTGCGTTCACCGTTGCCGCCCATAAAGTGGATCGCCGCCATTCCAAGCAGGCCGCCCCGGGGGGAATCCTTGGGAAGGGCCACCTTCTCGTAGCCATCGCCCTTCACTCCCTCGATGCCGTAATAGTGGCCGAGGACCCGGTTGATGAGGACGTAATCTGACTTGAGCAAATCCCGCACGCTGGCGTTGTGGCGCAGCTGGTAGCCGATGGTTTCGAAGATCTCGTTTTTGGCGGCCACCTTTGTCGCGGTGTCAAAGCGGGGATATTGCTTGAGGTTGATCTCGAAAAAATCGATCCGGTCCAGACCCAGCCACTGGTGGGTGAAGGCCCGAACGAATCCCTCGGAACGCGTGTCGTTGAGCAGTCTTTCTGTTTGCGCGGAAAGAACCTCGGGCTTGGCCAGCTGGCCTTCCGCGGCGAGTTTGCGGAGGGCTGGATCGGGCGGCGCGGACCAGAGAAAGTAAGAAAGGCGCGTGGCCAGCTCCGCATCGGAGAGGGGTCTGCGTTGGTCGCCCCCCGAGGGCTCGGCAAGGTAGAGAAACATGGGGGAGGAGAGCACCACGGAAAGGGTCTCCTTGAGCGCCGCGCCGTGTTTGTCGCCGGCCTTTGTGCGCACGTCATAGAGCCCAAGCAGGGCATCGATGTAGTCAGCGGGCGGCGGGGTGCCGCGGAAGGCTTCCGTCGAAAACTTCTCCAGCGCAGTGCGGAGCTCGGCGGGGTTTGGGGAGGGGGCTTTGTCGTCCAGGGAAATTCCCAACGACGCGATGCCCGGAGGCGTGGGCTTTGCCACATTTGGCAAGCGCTCAATCTCGATCCAGTCGATCCACAGGGCCACCTCTGGGCCGATTCCGTTGCGCTTGAGCGCTTCAGCCCGTTTGCGGCCGCCTTCTTCGTTGGTGTCCCAACTTCCTTTCTCCCGGATGAACAGTGTGCGGTTGGGGCGATCTGCGTTTCCTCTAGTGAGAGTGAGGGGGATTTCAATGGTCTGCGGAGCTTCGAGCGTCCCGTTAATTTGGTGGGTCGCCATGACCTTTCCTGTGCGGGCGTGGATGCCGAAATCCAGAAAGCGGCGTTCCGGAGGGGCGTCGCTGGCGGCGGCGGCGCGTACGCGCACCACGTACTCCCCGACCGGCCAGTCAAAGGGCACGAGCAACTCGATATAGTTGACGTTCAGTTCGGCGGGGTGGCGGGTTTGGGTGCCGAGATAGGCACCGCGGTCCAGAGCGGGCTGACGCATGTAGTACTGGTGGTAGGGTAGCCAGCCTGCGCCCAGCGAATCATTGGCCAGATCCGCGTCGTTCTCCCCTTTTTTGTCGAAGCC
Organism: Chthoniobacteraceae bacterium; assembly: GCA_947478975.1. Lineage (GTDB taxonomy): Bacteria > Verrucomicrobiota > Verrucomicrobiia > Chthoniobacterales > Chthoniobacteraceae > Chth-196. The sequence goes on along the minus strand of CANJYI010000031.1, from coordinate 1,251 downwards.
AAAGGATCGGGGGGATGGCGCTCCAGGGATCTTTTCCCAGGAACGGCGGAAGATTGAGTCGTTCTTGGACTCCTTCCTAAGCTTGGCGACGATCTCCTGGTTTTCAGGAAGGGCCGCTGCCTCCTCGACCGCTTTGACCCACTGTTTGGCCCGCTCGCGTGCGTCGATCTGATAGTCCACAAACTTCTGCACCACCGGGGTGGAGGTCTCCGCTTCGTAACGGAGTTTTTTGACCACAGCTGCGGCCGCCTGCCATTCGAACGCCTCCGTCAAAGCCTCGCGCCCGAGCAGCTGATACTGCTCGAACTGGTTGCCCGACATGAAAAGATTCGAGCCAACAGTGTCGAAGCCCCCGGTCCCGGTGTCGGAGGGCAGCGCACTGACATTGATTTCCACCCCAAGGAGCTCGCGCAGGGTGTTTTTGTATTCGCGCCGGTTGAGGCGTCGCATGGTGATGGCGCCCTTCTGATCCGCGAGACTCTTCCGTGCGGAGACCATCACGTTGGCCAGTTCGTCCAGAAAATCTGTCTTTGCCGCAACGGCCGGTTGCTTTTCCTCGTCCGGGGGCATTTCCCCAGAGTTCATTTGATTGAGCACCTTTTGCCAGCGTTCGGCAGTCTCGATGTTGGTGATTTGGAAGGAGAGATCGTCGACGCGGAACTTTCCCTTCTGTTTTTCCGCGCCGTGACACTTCTGGCAGTTCTGCTCGAGCAAGGTCTTGTGGCGTTCGCCCATGACCGCGCGGCTTTGAGTTTCCACGGCCTCGGCCCCGGGCAGGAAGGGAAGGAGAACGGCCAAGGCAGCGAGTGAAAACTTCATGTCGATTTATGTGAAATTCAAAAGGCAGGCGGAGAAGGGTGGTTTAGATTCGGAAAAAAGCAGAGGAATGTTTCAAATGCCCTGAAGCGTTCCATTTCCCGACCAGGGCAAACTTCGCCAACCTTTTGAGACTACCCATGTGACGCATTGGGCTTAGTAGTCTGTAACGCCCTGTCCGGCGGATTTGGCGTGGGCGACCTCGTCACGACCTAGTTGTCGCACCGGCCTTCGATAGAACCGGTCCTAAGGTTGCTGCTGCGGCCCCGCCGCCTAGTGTGCTCCTTGCGGTTGCTCGGTCGGGGGCGGCGCGGCTGCGCGCTCGCGTTTTTTGACAACCTCCCGGAGGACGGGCACCAGGATATTACAGGCTTCCTGACACAGCATGGGGATTTCGGTGCCGCCGCCGGGAACTGGCCGGATGTCGGGGGTGGT
>CANJYI010000030.1 GCA_947478975.1 Chthoniobacteraceae bacterium | reverse complement strand
CCATCGTTTCCCAAGTGAACTCCCCGTGGCGCGTCAAAATCCTTGCCGGAACATTCGCCACCAAAATCACCGGAACCACCCAGCTGAAGACCATCCGGAAGGGCCCCCGGTAAACCGAATCCGGATACCTCCCAATATTGAAGAGGTTGAAGTATCCGTAGATGAGGCCCTGCGCCCGGACGATCCAGAAGCAGAGGGTGGAAAGCGAACACATCACGCTGTAATGAACCGAGACCCCCACGAGGAGGCAGCCCGTGTAGAGCAGCACTGTTTTTGGGGAAACCACCACGCCCAGCTTCGAGAGCGCCCACCCCACGATCGAGAGTCCAATGCCTGCGTTGACGAGGTTATCCAACCCGATCTGCCTCGTTGAGACCGCAAACTGCGTGTCCAAGGGAAGGGTCAGGAACACATCCAGCTTTCCCGTTCTGACAAGCTCGGGAATTTGGGTGAGGTTTACGTAGAAAAACGCCTGGAAAAGCTGCGCGATGACCTGGTGGGTGCCCACCAGTGCGACCACCTCCCATTTCGTCCAGTCGCCGATCCCGTCGACGTGGGCGAAGAGCACCTCAATGAAAAGGACCTGCCCCATAAACCAGAGCACCTCCACCACGGTCCAAAGCAGGAAATTTGCCTTGAAGCTCATCTCCCGGATCAGGGAGTTCCGCGCCTGCAAAAGGGACACTTTTAAGTAACGCAACATGAAGGCGAAGGGGTTCGAGGAGAACAAGGCTGGCAGCGCTCCGCCCCTCCCTTGAAGGGCCTCCGTCGCAGCACCAGAGAATTGGAACGTATCTGCACGGGCGGAGCTTTGTTTAAGACGCGTTACTCCCCTACCCCACCCAAATGCGCGCGTTGCGGAAAAACCGCAGCCACGGGGCGTCCTCGCCCCATTCGGAGGGAGCCCAGCTATTTTGCACGGTGCGGAAGACCCGCTCGGGATGGGGCATGAGAATGGTCGCGCGCCCGTCCTCGCTTGTGAAGGAGGTCATGCCTTCCGGCGAGCCGTTCGGATTAAGCGGGTAGGCGACGGTGGGCCGGTGGTGGTTGTCCACAAACCGGGCGGCGACCAAGCCCGAGGCCGAGGCCACACGCGCAGACTCCGGGTCCGAGAACTCGGTGAACCCCTCCCCGTGTGCCACCGCGACCGGGAGCACCGAGCCGGCCATTCCCTTGAAAAACACGCTCGGACTGGCCTCGATCTTGAGCGACACAAAGCGCGCTTCAAACCGCTCGGATTCGTTCTGCACAAACCGCGGCCACCACGATGCCCCGGGAATGAGGCTCCGCAGATTGCTCATCATCTGGCAACCGTTGCACACCCCGAGGGAGAAGGTGTCCTTGCGCTGGAAAAAGGCTTCAAACTGCGCCCGCGCCCGCTCGTTGAACAAGATGCTCTTTGCCCAGCCTTCGCCCGCCCCGAGGACATCCCCGTAGCTGAAGCCGCCGCAGGCCACCAGGCCCCGGAAATCGGAGAGCGCCACCCGCCCCTCAAGCACGTCGCTCATGTGCACGTCCACCGCGCGGAAACCGGCCCGGGTGAAGGCGGCCGCCATCTCGACCTGTCCATTGACCCCCTGCTCGCGCAGGACGGCCAGAGGCGCGCGGCTCGAAAAGTCGGCGCCAAATTCCAGGTCGAACTCCACCCTCGGGGTGATGCCCGGATCCTGCATGTCCAGCTTCCCTGCCAGTTCCTGATCGGCGCAGGACGGGTTGTCGCGCAGTCGCGAAATGCGGTGCGACACGTCGGACCACACGGCACGCAGTTCGGAAAGCGGTGCCTCGTATAGAACCGCCCCCGACTGGCGCACGCTGACTGCCAGACCCGCCGCCGGAGCGCCAATTCTGTGGCAAGCGGACTCAATCTGGTGGCGTTCCAGCACCAAGCGGACGGCGGGTTCGTCCTCCGCGCGCACCTGCAGCACCGCTCCCAGTTCCTCGCTGAAGAGGGCGGCAAATGAGTCCTCCCCGGCGCCCAGTTCAAGCGCAACACCCGAGCGTCCCGCGAACGCCATCTCCAAAACAGAGGCGAACATGCCGCCGTCAGACCGGTCGTGGTAGGCGAGCAGCAATCCCTTGGAGGAAAGTTCCTGAACGGCGTTCCAAAAGCCCTTCACCAAAGCCGGATCGTCAACGTCAGGGCACTCCCTGCCGGTCTGGGCCACGACCTGGGCGAGGATGGAGCCGCCCAACCGATTCTGGCCGCGTCCCAAATCCACAAGCAAAAGCACCGTCCCGTCACCGGACCGCAAAGCCGGGGTGAGTGTTTTGCGGATGTCACTGCAGGGCGCGAATGCAGACACAATCAGCGAGACCGGAGCCGTCACCCGTTTTTGCAGGGCTCCGTCCGTCCAGACGGTGCTCATGCTCATGGAATCCTTCCCCACGGGGATCGTTATTCCCAGCGCGGGGCAAAGCTCCATTCCGACGGCGCGCACCGCCTCGTACAAGTCGGCCCCGTCGCCTTCGACTGCGGGAGCGGCCATCCAGTTGGCCGAAAGGTTGACCTGGCCGATCTCTCCGATGTGGGCGGCGGCGAGGTTTGTGAGCGCCTCGCCCACCGCCAGTCTGGCGGAGGCGGCGGCGTTGTTGACCGCAACTGGGGTGCGTTCCCCCATGGCCATGGCCTCGCCGGTGAAGGTGTCGAAGGCGGCTGCGGTCACGGCACAGTCCGCCACGGGCACCTGCCAGGGCCCGACCATCTGGTCGCGGGCAACCAAGCCGGTGATGGTGCGGTCGCCGATGGTGATCAGGAAGCCCTTGTCCGCGACCGCGGGGTGGGCGACCACGCGCTGGACCGCCTCCTGGAGCGAGATGCCGTTGAGTTGGAGCGGACGCAGGTTACGCAGCAGGCGCGCGGCCTGGCGGTGCATCCGGGGCGGTTTCCCGAGCAAAACGTCCAGCGGCATGTCGATGGGCGTGTTTTTGAAATGTTCGTCAGTCAGGACCAACTGACGCTCCTGGGTCGCCTCGCCCACCACAGCGAAGGGACACCGTTCGCGCTCGCAGAGGCGCGCGAACTCCGCCAGACGGTCGGCGGACACCGCCAGCACGTACCGCTCCTGCGCCTCGTTGCACCAGATCTCCACAGGGCTCATTCCAGGCTCGGAATTGGGGACCTTCCTCAGTTCGAAACGGCCCCCGACTCCCGCGTCGTTGACCAGTTCGGGCAGCGCGTTGGAAATGCCCCCGGCCCCCACGTCATGGATGAAAAGGATCGGATTTTGCCCCCCCATCGCCCAGCACCGGTCGATGACCTCCTGACAACGCCGCTCCATTTCGGCGTTGTCCCGCTGGACGCTGGAAAAGTCCAGGTCGGCGTTCCCCGAGCCGCTCGCCAGCGAACTCGCGGAGCCTCCCCCCAGACCAATCAACATAGCCGGTCCACCGAGCACCACCAGTGCGTCGCCGGCTGCCACCTCGCCCTTGGAAACATGCTCCGCCTTGATGTTCCCGAGGCCCCCGGCGAGCATGATCGGCTTGTGGTAGCCCCGCCATTCCTCCCCATCCGCGGTGGGCACCTGCGCCTCGTAAGCCCGGAAGTACCCACACAACGCCGGCCTGCCAAACTCGTTGTTGAACGCGGCCGCCCCAAGGGGGCCCTCAATCATGATGTCCAAGGCCGACACGATCCTTTCCGGCTTGCCGTTCTCTTTCTCCCACGGACGCACCGCCCCCGGCAGCCGGAGGTTGGACACCGTAAATCCGGTCAGACCCGCCTTTGGCTTGGAGCCCCGGCCGGTTGCCCCCTCGTCGCGAATCTCCCCTCCGGAACCGGTCGCCGCCCCGGCGTAAGGCGAAATCGCGGTCGGATGGTTGTGCGTCTCCACCTTGCAAAGGATGTGGATCGGTTCGGAATGCGCCCCGTACTCGCCGGTGAGCGGGTCGGCGTAAAACCGACCGGCGCGCGTTCCTTCGAACACGGCTGCGTTGTCCTTGTAGGCGGACAGCACGCCGCCCTTGTGCAGTTCGTAGGTGTTCCGGATCATCTGGAAAAGAGAGTGGTCCTGCTTGACCCCGTCTATTTCCCAAGAAGCGTTGAAGATCTTGTGCCGGCAGTGTTCCGAGTTGGCCTGGGCAAACATCATCAATTCGATGTCGTGCGGGTCGCGGCCAAGCGCCTCGAAACTCCGCACCAGGTACTCGATTTCGTCCTTTGCCAGCGCCAGCCCCAGTTCGAGGTCGGCGGCCTCGAGCGCCACACGGCCTCCGCTCAAAACGGGGATCGTGCGCAGTGGTCGGGGTTCCTCCTTCCGGAAAAGTCCCGCGGCCGCCTCGTACGCGTCAAAGACCGCCTGCGTCATGCGGTCATGGAGCCGGCCGTCCAGAGCCGTTGCCTGGGCCTCGCTCAATGCCACACCCCCGGTGTCCACCCTGAAGGCCAAGACGCGCTCAATCCGCCCCACCTCGGTCAAGCCGCAGATGCGGGCGATGTCGGTCGCCTTGGAGGACCAGGGGGAGATGGTCCCAGGCCTTGGAGCCACAACGCGCAAAACGCCGGGCTTTTCGAGTGCACTCCGCCTCGGCCCGTAGGTGAGCAACTGCCCCAGCAGCGCCTGTCTTTCCTCGGAAAGGGGGCTGTTGCACTGTACCAAGTGCACAAAAACAGCACCGAGTCCGGTCACGGGCACCCCGTCGGACACGAGCAATTGGAGCAAGGAGTTCAGACGGGAATCCGTCAGGGCTTGGGAACCGGCGAGAATCAACATGGGAAAATCAAGGGAACGGGTGAGCTGACAAGATTAAGCATTCGCCGGCGCCTTTGGCGAGGGCGGTGCCTCGCAGCATCCCCTGCAATTGGCTGCCCCGGCACCGAGAGCGCTCCAGTGGCCAGCAAGGGAACCGCGCAGGCCCTCCTAAACAACTGATTGAGCATTGCATCCGCAGATTTCACCGATCAAAAAAATGCCCGGGAATTAAAATTAACATCTGCGAATATCTGGATCATCTGCGGATCACTGCCTTTTTCATCGCGTGTCGACGAAAGGTGATCCGCCGTGAACGCTCGCCGGTTTTCTGAGATCCCCTAGGGGGCGCACTCTAAGAATCCTTTTCCACAGGGGTGAACTGGTATGACCTCTCTCCACGGCGCAACGCAGACAAATCCTGATTGCTATCGAGGGCTGCAGGCCACAAACAGCGACTAGGGCCCTGCGCGAGGAGATCCTTTCCCCCCGCGCCTCCGTGGTTCCCGATTCCCTGAGGACAGAAGCACCATCCCAACCCATGCACCTTTTTTTCCGTTCACTCCCGATCCTGGCCCTCACTCTCAATGCGTCCGCAGCCATCACCGTGGACACCGTTCAGGTGGCGATGCGCGACGGAATCAGACTGGCAACCGACGTGTACCGCGACGACAGCCTGCCTGCGGGACCCGTGGTCCTGATGCGCACGCCTTACGACAGAGCGAAGGCAAAGGCCTCCGCCGAAAAGATGGCGACTGCGGGCTATGTCGCAGTCATCCAGGACTGCCGCGGCACCCACGGCTCCGAAGGCATCCTCATTCCGTACAACAACGAAGGACAGGATGGGTCCGATTCAATTGAGTGGGTCACCCGCCAGGCGTGGTGCAACGGGCGGGTCGGAATGACCGGCGGTTCCTACGTTGGGGCAGTCCAATGGCAGGCAGCCGTGGAGCACCCTCCGGGCCTCGTTGCCATCGCGCCGCAGGCGACCTGGAGCAGCTTCTACCGGAACCTGTATCTGGGCGGCGCCGTGCGCCTCGCTTTGATTGCAAGCTGGGCCGCTGGCAATTCAGCGAAGCCCGCCGACGCCAAGTCCGTTGATTGGGACTCCACCCTCCTCCACCTGCCCCTGAGCGAGATTGACGATAAAATCGGCTGGCCAATCCCGTGGCTCAAGGGAGCGCTCACCCATCCCGAGCTCAACGGCTACTGGACCCGGCTGGAGCTCAAGGGACAGCTGCCCGCCCTCAACCTCCCGGCGCTCCATGTCGTCGGCTACTACGACTATTTCTCCCGCGAGTCCGTGGACAACTTCACCCTCATGCAGAGGGCTGACCGCGCCCACAAAGGGGCTCCAAGGCACAGGCTCATTCTGGGCCCTTGGGACCACGGCAGCATCGGCAAAAGCAAGGTCGCCGAGGTGGACTTCGGCACCGAGGCGGTCCTCGACACGTTCGCCATTCAGCGAGACTGGTTTGACCGCCACCTCAAAATGGACCCCGAAGCGCTGGCAAAGCCCTTCCCTCCCGTACGCTACTTTTCCATGGGCGACAATGTCTGGAAGGACGCGCAGTCCTGGCCACCGAAGGGCTTCACCGACACCTCGTTCTACCTGCGCTCCAGTGGGAAGGCCAACACAGCCAAAGGCGCGGGCCGGCTCTCCCGCGAGGCACCCTCCCAGCACGAACCCGCCGACACTTTCCGCGCGGACCCCGCCGATCCCGCGCCCGCTTCCGCCGTCACCGAAAAGCGTCCGCTCCGTTCCGCAGTGTGGGGGCCCACGGACCAGCGCCCCATCGAGGAGCGCGAGGACGTCCTCGTGTACACCGGCGACGAACTAACCGCCCCACTCACCTTCGCCGGCAACGTCTCGGCAAAGCTCCACGTTTCCGCCAACACCGTGGACGCGGATTGGGCGGTCAAACTCGTCGACGTTCATCCCGACGGCTACGCGCAGAATCTTGCCAGCGGAATCCTGCGCGGCCGCTTCCGGGATTCGCTTGAGCATCCCAAGCCCCTGCAACCCGGGAAGGTCTACGAGATCACGGTGGACCTCGGCCCCGTGGCTGCGACGCTTTTGGAAGGACACCGTCTGCGGGTGGATGTGTGCGGCGCGCACTTCCCTCTCTACGACCGGAATCCGAACACCGGCGAGGGGCCTTTTGGAAGCGGCACAGCCATCGCAACGGAAACGGTCCTGCACCAGCCCGACGCCCTTTCGCGGGTGATTCTGCCCTGCCTGAAAAAATAGGCCCCCCTCATCCCCCGAGAATGAAACCGCCCCTCCAACTTTCCAGCCCGCGTGCAAAGGGCAGTTTTCCGGCACCCTCCGCCGCGCTGCTTCTGAGGCACGCCGCTCTGTGTCTGGCGGTTGCAACTCTCCTGCCCCAATCCTTCGCAGCCACCACGCAGAAAAGGACGGCTGTAGAGGAAAGCGAACTGCCGGCACCCCTCAAAAGGCCGGTCAAATACTTCGGGGACGTCCACCCGATCCTCACGGAACACTGCGTTTCCTGCCCCGGTCCGGACAAACAAAAGGGCGGTCTGCGTCTGGATTCCCGCGAAATGGCGCTGGCGGGCGGGAGCGGCTACGGAGCGTCGCTGACCCCGGGGAAAAGCGCCGAAAGCCCCCTGCTTCTTTTTTCCGCGCATCTGGAGCCGGAAATGGAAATGCCGCCGAAGAAGGAAATGCTTTCGGAGGAAAAGCTCTCGATCCTCCGCGCCTGGATTGACCAGGGCGCAGAATGGCCGGCCGCGCCGGGCGGGGCGGCCTCCGGCGGTGCCAGGCTTGGCGACCAGGAGCTCTTTTTCAAAAAGGCGCTCACCCACTGGGCGTTCCAACCGGTGCCGAAGGCGGATCCCGCCACGCTCGCAAACGGTGCTGCCAAAATCGACTCCCTCATCGCCGGCAGGTTGAGCCAGAAGAATCTCAAGCCCTCGCCACGCGCCGACGCCCGGACCTTGCTGAAACGGCTGCACTTCGACGTGACCGGCCTCCCCCCGACGCCCCGGGAACTCGAGGCGTTCCAGACAAAGTTCGACAGCAACGCGGCCGCCGCCCTTTCCGAAAAGGTTGAGGAGCTGCTTGCTTCTCCCCACTACGGCGAGCGCTGGGGACGCTACTGGCTCGACCTTGCGCGTTACGCCGACACCCAGGATTTCTTCCCCACCCAAGACCTCCGCTACCCCTTTGCGTGGACCTACCGCGACTACGTCACTACAGCGTTTAACTCGGACAAACCCTACGACCAGTTTGTGCGGGAGCAGATCGCTGCGGACCAGCTTGGACTCAAGCCCAACGATCCGGCGCTGGCGGCGCTCGGCTTCTTGACCGTCGGCCCCCGGTTTTTGCGCCGCAACGACGAGATCATCAACGACCGGATAGACGTGCTCACCCGCGGCCTCATGGGGCTGACCGTGGTCTGCGCCCGCTGCCACGACCACAAGTACGACCCGATCCCCACCGCGGATTTTTATGCGCTCCACGGCGTGCTCAACAGCACTGAGGACCTTGTCACCCTCCCAGAAATCGAACTGGCACAAGGCAAGCCCAACCCCGAACAACGCGCCGGGTATGAGGAGGCAAAAGCCAAGGAAAGCGCAGCGCTCACTGCCTTGACGGCAGGCCTCAGAGACGGCGCGATGGCCGACATCAATGGAAAGCTGGAGCTCTATTTTGACGCGCTCTGCCAGCTAGAGTTTCAAAAGAAGGAAATCAAGAAGGTCCTCAGCGACACCAAGCTCCTCGAGACAGCGCTCCCCCCGCTGCAACAGCGTTGGGCGGCCTTCAAAAAAACGGCGTCCGCCCTGGAAGACCCAGTGCTGGCGCCGCTGGCGCGCATCGTGACAGCCCCCGCCGACGCGAAGGCGGCGGTGCTCGAGGCGGTGCAAGGTTCCGGGCGCGTCCCTGCCGGGAAGACCGACTTGCACCCAGCCGTGCTGGAGGCGATCCGCTCCTGCAAGCCCGCCGGGGAAGAGGCGCTCCTTAAAATGTACGGGGTGCTGCTGGCCAAGATTCTTCGTGCGCCAAGCCCGGAAACAGACGCGGTCCTCCAAGCCTTCTCGGGTCCTGGCGGCATGCTGGATCTGACGCCCAAGGATGTGGAAGCGGCGGCGCGCCCCTCGGTGGCCTCGCGGAAGGAATACGAGAAGCTGGACAAGGCGCTTGTCGAACTGGAGGCCACGCACCCGGGCTCTCCCGCCCGCGCCATGGCGGTCAAGGACAAGGCCAAGCCCGTCAGCCCTGTGATCTATGTCCGGGGTGATGCGGCCCGCAAAGGTGCTCCCGTGGAGAGACGCTTCCTCCAGGTGCTCGACCCTCAGAAGACCCCGTTTCCCGCCGACAAAAGCGGCCGCCTGGAACTGGCCGCACGCATCACCGACAGCACCAACCCCCTCACCCCGCGTGTGTGGGCCAACCACGTCTGGCGCCATCTTCTGGGCCGCCCACTGGTGAAGACCACGGGTGACTTCGGCCTCCAAACGGCTCCCCCTACTGAGCCGGAACTGCTCGACTGGCTGGCCTCCGCACTGCTCCAGCGGGGTTGGTCCACCAAGCAACTCATCAGGGACATTCTCCTTTCGGCCACCTACCAACAAAGCAGCGCAGAACGCCCCGAGGCGGCAGCCGTGGATGTGGAAAACACGCTGTTCTGGCGGGCCAACCGCCGGCGCATGGATTTTGAAGCGATGCGCGACGCCATGCTCAGCGCCAGCGGACGGCTCGATCCCACGCTTGGCGGCCGGGCGGTAAATCTTTCCACCGAACCCTTTACCGGCCGGCGCACCCTCTACGGCTTTGTGGACCGCACCAACATCGACCCGCTTTTCACCACCTTCGACTTTCCCTCGCCCGACATCGTAAACACCGAGCGGACGCAAACGCTAGTGCCTCAGCAAGCCCTGTTTGCGTTGAACGACAGCTTCATCATCGAACAGGCGCGCAGGTTGCTCGCGGAGGCTGCGACGGCAGAGGGGGCGGGACAGGAGGCCGTCCAGTGGCTCTACCACCGGCTCTTTCTCAGACCCCCCACACCGAGGGAGGCCGCGATCGCCCGTGCCTTTTTGAAAGACACCGGGGAGATCCATTCCGAGCCAGCCGCCGGTTCCTGGCAGTACGGGTTCGGAAGCGCGGATTCTGCAGTGGAGCGGGGAGCCGCCTTCCAGCAGCTCCCGCATTTCGACCCGCAGGCAAAGCGCTACCAGGGTGCCCGCACATTTCCCGACCCAAAGCACGGTTTTGTGAGTGTAGGCGCGTCCGGAGGACATCCGGGCGCGGGGCTCCAAATGGCCGCCATTCGGCGCTGGATTGCGCCACACGACGGCGAGTTTTCGCTCACGGGCGAGCTCGCCCTCAGCCCCAAGGGGGCCGGGGACGGCGTGCGGGCCCGCGTCATCTCCTCACTCACGGGCGTCAAAGCCGAATGGGTCATCGACCGGACAGGCGCACCGGGACTCGCGACCGAACTGGAAACCCTCCAACTCAGGGCGGGCGAGATCCTCGATTTCACGGTCGATTGCCGCGACAACACCAATTCCGACGGCTTCCGTTGGGCGCCAGTGCTGAGGCTCAAGGTTGCCGCGGAAAAGGCGCCCAAGCAGATGCAAACGGTCTGGGACGCCCAGGCAGAATTCAAGGGCCCACCGCCCGCGAAGCTGCAACCCCTTGAACAAATGGCGCAGGCCCTTCTGATCACCAACGAGTTTCTTTTCGTCGACTGAGGCCCTTCCCTCAAAAACAGCCCTCTTCCACACACCATGCAACCTTACCCAAACTTCCTTTCGCGGCGCGAAGCACTCACGCGCGCCGGCTTCGGCATGGGCGGGCTCGCCCTCGCAGGCGTGCTCCACGACCTGGGCCTCACCAACGCCAGTGCAGCGTCGCCGGACTCGACGCTGGAACCCCGCGTCGCACAGTTCGCTCCAAAGGCGAAGCGGGTCATTCACCTTTTCATGAATGGCGGTCCCTCGCAGATGGACACCTTCGATCCAAAGCCAAAGCTCAACGCGTTCCACGGCAAATCCCTGCCCATTAACTCGGACCTGAGCAAGGACAAGAGACTCAGCGGCGCAGCCCTTGGCTCGAATTTCAAATTCACCAAACACGGCCAGAGCGGCATCGAGATCAGCGAGCTCTTCCCGAACGTGGCCAAACACGCGGACGACCTCTGCGTGATTCGCTCGATGTACAGCGACGTGCCCAACCACGAGTCGGCGCTCATGATGATGAACACCGGCAGCCTCACCCTGCCCCGTCCGAGCGTCGGCGCCTGGACGCTTTACGGGCTGGGCTCCGAAAACCAGAGCCTGCCCGGCTTCGTGGTCATGTGCCCCGGCGGCCTCCCCGTGTCTCAAAGCGCCAACTGGCGCAGCGCCTTCCTTCCGGGCGTCTACCAGGGCACCCACATCGACACCAAGGAGACGCGCGCGGAGCGCCTCATCGCCAACCTGCGCAACGAGGCAATCCTGCCCGGACAACAGCGCAAGCAGTTGGGATACATCCAACAACTCAACGAGCTTCACCGCAGCGAACGCGCCGGAGACCCCCAGCTCGACGCGCGCATCCAGTCGCTGGAACTGGCCTTCCGCATGCAGAGCGAGGCCACGGACGCCTTTGACATCACGCAGGAGCCCGAAAGCGTCCGCAAAATGTACGGTGACACCCTTCAGGGCAGGCAGATGCTCATGGCGCGCAGACTTGCCGAGCGGGGTGTCCGGTACGTGCAGGTCTGGCATGGCGCGGGCCAGCCCTGGGACAGTCACAGCGGGATTGAAGACGCGCACCGCAGGCTTGCCGGAGAATGCGACCAGCCGATCGCAGCGCTCCTCCAAGACCTCAAAAGCCGCGGCATGCTCCAAGACACCCTCGTCCTGTGGGGAGGCGAATTCGGACGCACCCCGACCGCCCAGATGCCCCTGACCCCGAAGGTCGGCCGCGACCACCACAACGACGGCTTCACCGTCTGGATGGCGGGCGGAGGCGCCCGGGCCGGGTACGTGCACGGAGCCACCGACGACGTAGGGCTGAGCATTGCGGAAGGGAAGATGCACGTCCACGACCTGCATGCCACCATCCTCCACCTGCTCGGCTTCGACCACGAGTCGCTCACCTACCGCTACGCGGGCAGGAACTTCCGGCTCACCGACGTCTCCGGCGAGGTGATCAAGGAGCTGCTCGCCTGAGCGCAGCCACCAAACCGGCCTCTTTTCCCGCGCAATCCGTCCCGCTAAGAAGCTCAAAAACAAAAGCCATGCATCTCCCCCCCTTCGCAGTTAAAGCCTCCAACGCGGCGTCTTTCCTTTCGATCTGCCCCGCACTTGTCTGGGCTTGGTCGGCGTCCGTCCTCCCACTCCATGCGGCCGAACCGGGTGCAGGAACCCCCGCAGCTCCCGAAGTCAAAAAGGCGGAGGTGGATTGGGTGACAGGTTACGGTTCTCTCACGAGCGACAAGACCCGCGCGGTGGGGGTGGACAAAGCCGGCAATGTTTACATGGCGGGAGAGAGCAGCGGAGAAGCCAGCTTCGGGAGCCTGTCGGCACCCGGACTGGGCGGGATGGACAGCTTCGTCGCAAAGCTATCCATCTCCGGGGAGCCCCTTTGGGTTCGCAGCTTTGGCGGCAGTAAAATCGACCGTGCCTACGGGGTGGTCGCCGACTCCCATGGAAACGTGTATGTCACCGGGCATTTTCAAAGCACGGACGTGCAGCACGATGGCAAGGATCTGCCAAACCGGGGCGATTACGACATTTTCCTGATCAAATACGACTCCGCCGGAAAAGAGCTGTGGTTGCGCACCGCAGGAGGAGCGGGCTACGACTACGGACACGGAGTGGCGCTCGATCCAAACGAGGATGTCGTCATCACCGGAGCCATCCAGGGTGAGGCCGACTTTGGGACAAAGCGCCTCAATGAAGGAAGCACCGCCCGCGCGATATTCGCAGCCAAGTACAGCAGCGAGGGAACCCTCAAATGGGCAACTGCGAGCACCGGCGTGGGCGGCAGCGGCCACGGTCTCGGCATCGACGCCAAGGGCTACATTTACATCGGTGGCAATTGCACCGGCACCGGCAGTTATGGATCGGTAAAGCT
>CANJYI010000029.1 GCA_947478975.1 Chthoniobacteraceae bacterium | reverse complement strand
GGGGGCGGTGGCGGCGGGATAATGGTCCGCCGGCTTGATCCGGAGCGCGGCCAGGTCTTGAAAGAACGCGGCTTTGAATTGCGAGGTGAACTCCGCGAGGGGGACGCCGGCCTTGCGGCAGCCCGCGATGGTTTTGTCGTCCACGTCGGTGAGGTTCATCACCCGCTCGACGTGAAAGCCGCGCGCCTCGAGGTGGCGCTGGAGCAGGTCCTCGAAAATGTAGGCGCGGAAGTTGCCGATGTGCGCGTAGTTATACACCGTCGGACCGCAGGTGTACATTTTCACCAGACGCCCTGCGGGGTCCAGAGGGAGGAAGGGCTCGGCGGTTCGGGAGGCGGTGTTGAACAGGGAAACTGGCATGGCTTTCAGCGGGCTTGCAGGAGGAGTGGCGTTTACTCAGAGCTCTATCCGCAGATGGCGCAGATTTTCACAGATGTGTATTGGGGTTTTCTCCAATCTGTGAAATCTGTCACATCTGTGGAGAACCACCTGTTGCTTAGAGTGTTTGGGGGAAGGTTTCCCACGGTGAAGACGCGCTAGGAGCTTGTGGGCGTGTCAGGCATGAGGACCGTGGCGACGGCGAGGGCCGCGATACCTTCGCCTCGGCCCACAAAACCCATGCGTTCATTGGTGGTTGCCTTGACCCCGACGCGCGCTGGAGGGAGGCCGAGCGCGGCGCCAAGGTGTTCGCGCATCGCGGCCACATAGGGGCCGACCTTGGGTGCCTCCGCGATCAGGGAGGCGTCGATGTTGAGCAACCGGCCGCCTTTTTCGTGGACCAGTAACATCACCCGCCGCAGGAGTTCGAGCGAACTGATCCCGCGATAGGCGGGGTCCGTGTTCGGGAAGTGCTGGCCGATGTCCACCTCGCCGATGGCGCCCAGAACGGCGTCGGCGATGGCGTGGGCGAGCACGTCCGCATCGGAGTGGCCGTCGAGGCCGCGGTCCGAGGGGATCTCCACGCCGCCCAGAATGAGCGGGCGGCCCGAAATGAAGGCGTGCACGTCGTAGCCGATCCCCGAGAGGGGCAGCATGGCGGGGGAGTGCGGGGAGCTCATTCGACGGAGATGTCCATGGTTCCGTTCCAGGCGCGTACGCTGATTTTGTCCGGGTGATCGAGGCGCGGAGTCAGGTCGGCGCGGCCTCCGGCGGCCTCGACCAGGAGTTTGCCCGCGGCGACGTCCCAGAGGCTGACGGCCTGTTCAATGTAGGCGTCGAGGCGCCCGCAGGCGACGTAGGCGAGGTCGAGCGCGGCGCTGCCCATGAGGCGGCACTTGCGTGCCCGGCGCACGTACTTTTCGAGAATGGCGGTGGCGTGAATGGCGATCTCCGGAGATTTGGACATCCCCACGGAGACGACGGCATCCGAAAGCAGCGTGCGCTGGCTGACCTGGATCGGCTTGCCGTTGAGCAGCGGAATGCCGCCACGTTCAACCTCCCAGAGTTCGTCGCGCATCGGATCGTAGATGACGCCCAGCACGATCTCCTCTTTGTGGCGAAGTGCGATGGAGATGCAGAAATGGGGAATGGAGTAGAAGAAGTTCACCGTTCCGTCGATCGGGTCCACGATCCACTGCCATTCGCTATCTTGGGCGCCGGCGATCCCTTCCTCCCCGTAGATGGCGTGGCTTGGGAAAGCGTTGAGGAGGGCCTCGGTGATGAGTTCCTGGGACTGTACGTCCAGGTCCAGCTTGATGTCGTGGGCGTACATGCCGGCGACGTCGAGTGGTTTGCCAAAATGGGAGCGGATTAGTTCTCCCGCAGAACGGGCGGCGGCGACTGCGATGGAAAGCGGATGCGGTTCGGAGTGGGTGGAAGAGGCGGTCATTGGAGCAAAAAAAAATGGAAGGGAAGAGTGTAACAGAACGGCGGAAAAGGCGTGTGGAACTTGCTCCACACCCGGCGGCGACTCAGGGCCGGGGAGGGGCGGAGGCGGCCAGCGCGGCCAGCGCGGCTTCAACGATTTCCTGCGGTTCGGAGAGGCGGCCCAACCCTTCGTAACCGCAGGCAAGCAGGCCTTCGGCCGGGCCGATGAAGCGGGCGCCGCGGGTTTTGAGCGTGGCAACGTGTTGCTGTGTCGCTGGATGGAGCCACATGTTGCCGTTCATTGCGGGGGCGATGAGCAGCGGGGCGCGGGTGGCGAGGGCGATTTCAGTCAGGGGGTGGCTGGCGAGGCCCAAGGCCAGCTGCGCGATGAGATCCGCCGTGGCGGGCGCGATCAGAAGGAGTGTGGCGCGGTCGGCCAGCGCGATGTGGACCGGCTTCCAGTCGGGTTGCGTGGCCTCGGCTGCACGGATGACCGGGTTGCGGGAAAGGGTCTGGAGGGTGAGAGGAGTGATAAAGCGCTCCGCCGCCTCGGTCATGACGACGTGCACCTCGACGCCCTCCTTCACCAGCCGGCTGGCGATGTCGGCCGCCTTGTAGGCCGCGATGGAACCGCTGATCCCAAGGACCAGCACCGGTGTTTGCGCGGCCGAGCTCATTGGGCGCCAGTCGAGGGAAGCCGCCGTATGCTGCGCATTCGTTCGCTTGCCATGATGGCTAGGAAAAGGCGCTGGTCTTCGGCAGCTTCGCCGCTGACCAGCAGGTAGGCGTAGTCGCGCCAGCATTCCATTTCCCGCTCCGCGTTGTGCAGACGCAGCGCGAGCTGTTCGGGGCTTTCGGTGCCCCGGCCGCTGAGGCGCCGGTTGAGGACCTCCATGCTGGGTGGCGCCAGAAAAACGTCCACCAGCGACTGGGTGATCACCGCGTCGCCGCAGCCCCGGATGGCGCTGGCGCCCTGGACATCGACGTCGATGAGCACATCGGTTCCCCGGG
Source organism: Chthoniobacteraceae bacterium (assembly GCA_947478975.1). Taxonomy (GTDB): domain Bacteria; phylum Verrucomicrobiota; class Verrucomicrobiia; order Chthoniobacterales; family Chthoniobacteraceae; genus Chth-196. Next base: position 10,187 of record CANJYI010000029.1, on the reverse strand, counting down.
CGAGGTGCGCCTTCACGCTGCTGCTCAGGGTGCCGTAGTAGTTTCCGTGTACCTCCGCCCATTCCAGAAAGTGGCCCGCTGCGATCTCCTCTTCAAACTTCTCGCGGCTTAGGAAATGATAGTCGACCCCGTTTCGTTCGCCGGGCCGCGGGCTTCGCGTGGTGCAGGACACCGAGTACACAAAGTCGCCCTGTCCCCGGATGCCGTTGAGCAGCGTGCTTTTACCCGCGCCCGAAGGGGCCGAGATGAGGAAGAGGATGCCGCTCCTGCGGGTGTGGAAGGGAAGGCTCGGGGCGGGGCTCATGGCTATTCGATGTTTTGGACCTGTTCGCGTATTTTTTCGAGTTCGGTCTTTGCGCTGACCACCCAGTGCGAAACCGACACGTCGTTGGATTTGACGCTGAGCGTGTTGAGTTCGCGGGCGACTTCCTGGGTCAGAAACTCCAGGGTGCGCCCCAGCGAACCGCTCTGGCCCAGCAGTTTTTCCAGCTGTGCAAAGTGGCTTTCGAGCCGGGTGAGCTCTTCGCTGATGTCTGAGCGGTCCGCAAATAGCGCCAGTTCGCGCAGGAGCTTTTCCGGGTCAGCGGCGAGATCCACTCCCGCGGCCTGAATCCGTTCGAGGAGTTGCTTTCGGTGGAGCGACGCTATCTCGGGGACGCGGGTGCGCACTTCGGCCGCGCATTTGCGGAGCGTGGCGAGGCGGGCGGCGAGGTCCTGCTCCAGCGCAGCGCCCTCGTTTTCGCGCATCTCGATGAGAGCGTTGAGGGCGTTTTGGAGCGCGCGCTCCAGCGCGGGCCAGGCTGCTTCCGGGTCGATATCCTGCCCCGGGGAGAGGAGAACGCCCGGGGCGCGCAGCACGGTGTCGAGACTCAGACCGCCTTCGAGGCCCAGTTCCTGTTGGAGCTTGCGCATTGAATCGGCGTAAAGCCGCGCCAACTTCAAGTCGATGACCCCCGCCGCCGCCGCCTCCCCTTCCGGCAGGACCGTGCAGGCAGCCTGAATGCGTCCCCGGCTCGCCACGGCCTGGATCTTCTCCCGAATACGCGCCTCTATCGGGTACAGGGGCCGCGGCAGGTTGAGGGCGATGTCGAGGTGCTTGCGGTTGACCGACTGGAGTTCCACCACAAAGCGGAAGCCTCCTGCGGCTGCCTCGCCCCGGCCGTAGCCTGTCATGCTGCGCATGGGAGTGGGCGCGGAGGGTTAGTCCAGCAAAAGGGCGGCCGCCTGCGCGACGTCCTTGTCTCCGCGGCCGGAGAGGTTGAGCACCAGAATTTCTGAAGGATCCATTTCCGGGGCCACCTTCAGCACATGGGCCACGCCGTGCGCGGTTTCGAGCGCAGGGATGATCCCCTCGGTCCGGGAGAGGTGCTGGAAAGCGTGCAGCGCTTCGTCGTCGGTGGCGTACGCGTAGGCGATGCGGCCCTGGTCGCGCAGGTAGGCGTGCTCTGGCCCGATGGCGGCGTAATCCAGTCCGGCGGAAACCGAGTGGGTGAGTTGGATTTGGCCGTCGTCGTCGGTGAGGAGGTAGGTGCGGGTGCCTTGTAGCACGCCCAGCTTGCCTCCTTCAAAGCGCGCGGCGTGTTCGCCTTCGCGGATTCCGCGGCCGCCGGCTTCCACGCCGACCATGCGCACTGCCTCGTCGTTGAGGAAGGGCCAGAAGAGGCCGATGGCGTTGCTGCCGCCGCCGACGCAGGCGACGAGAAGATCGGGTAGACGGTTTTCGCGCTCCTGAATCTGGCGGCGCGTTTCCTCGCCGATGACGCGGTGAAAGTCGCGGACAATCATCGGATAAGGATGCGAGCCGAGGGCGGAGCCCAGAATGTAGTGGGTGGAGCGCACGTTGGTGACCCAGTCGCGCATGGCCTCATTGATGGCCTCCTTGAGGGTGGCCTGGCCGGCGGTCACTCCGACGACCTTGGCGCCCAGAAAGCGCATCCGGGCGACGTTGAGCGCCTGGCGCTCCATGTCGACTGCGCCCATATAGATGACGCACTCCATCCCGGCCCGTGCGCAAACGGTCGCCGTCGCCACGCCGTGCTGGCCGGCGCCTGTTTCTGCAATGATCCGCTTTTTGCCCATGCGGCGCGCCAGCAGGATCTGCCCGAGGGCGTTGTTGATCTTGTGGGCGCCCGTGTGGAGCAGGTCCTCGCGTTTGAGATAGATTTTGGCGCCGCCCAGTTCGCGGGTGAGCCTTTCGGCGAAGTAAAGGGGGGTGGGACGGCCGGCAAAGTCCTTGAGGGAATCCGCCAGCTCGGCCTGAAACAGCTTGTCCTCACGGGCCGTGGCGTACTCGTCGGCGAGCGCGTTGAGCGCGGCCATGAGCGTTTCGGGCACGAACATTCCGCCGTAGGGGCCAAAGTGGCCGTGCCGATCCGGGAGCGATTGGAGGTCTACCATGCCCTAATGTAGGAAAGGAGGAGCCACCCTGCCAATGCAAACCGCCCCAAACCGGCATCCATTCCGCCGGCCAGCTGCGAACCAAATGGTTTGCACCAGCCCTGTGCGCAGGTAGTTTGCTGGGCCTATGGATTTTCAGGATCGGATTGATGCGGATATTAAAGAGGCGATGAAGGCCAAGCAGGCGATGCGTCTGGGAGTTTTGCGCATGCTCAAAAGCGCTCTCAAGAATGCGGCCATCGAACTGGGGGGTGCGGACGTGCATCTGGACGAGGCCGCCGCACAGGCAGTGCTCCGCAAGGAAGCCAAAAAACGACAGGATTCCATCGAAGGCTTCCAAAACGGAGGCCGTCCCGAGCTGGCGGAGAAGGAGCGGGAGGAACTCGCCTTTTTGGCGGCGTATCTGCCCAAGCCCCTGAGTCCAGAGGAACTCGACGCACTCGTAGCCGCGGCCATTGCCGAATTGGGCGCCACCTCGAAGGCGGCCATGGGGCAGGTCATGAAACTGGCCACCGAAAAGGCAGCGGGCCGGGTCGACGGACGCTCCCTCAGCGCCGCAGTCAGCGCAAAGCTCCAGTAGCCGCCATTCCGGATGCACGCTCTGCTGGTTGCCGCCGGTGCTTCGCGCCGCATGGGATTTGACAAGCTCCTGGCTCCCCTTTCGGGGCGGCCGGTGCTCTGGCATTCCATCCGCGCCCTGGCCTGCTGCCCGGAGGTGCATGCGCTCACGCTGGTCACGCGCCCCGAACTGGCGGCGCAGGTTGCCGAATACGCGGCCTCCTCCGCCCAGGGCAAACCCGTTGAGATTGTCCACGGCGGGGCGGAACGCCACCTGTCCGTGTGGGCCGGCCTCCAGCGGTTGGGGGCCGACGTGGATTTTGTCGCGGTGCACGACGCCGCACGGCCCTTGGTGACGCCCCGGGCCGTAGCCGGTTGCCTCGAGTTGGCCCGCCGCCACGGGGCGGCCAGTTGCGCCGCTCCCGTCTCGGACACCCTAAAGCGTGCGGACGCCGCGCAACTGGTGTGCGGCGGCGTGGACCGGACGGGGCTCTGGGGCATGCAAACCCCCCAAATTTTCCAAAAAGCACTGCTGCTTCGCGCCTACGAGGCGCTTTTGGGCGGCGGCGGTTCTGTCACAGACGAAGTTTCCGCGGTGGAGGCCCTTGGGGTGCCCGTGGCGCTTTATCACAATCCCGAGTGGAATTTAAAAATTACCTACCCAGCCGACGTGGCTTTGGCAGAGCTGATGCTCGCCGGCCAGGAACTCCTGCGCACGGAGGGCGCTCACTGAGCATGCGCTCGCAATATCAAGTCACCACCCTGAGCAACGGAGTGCGGATCGCCACGGCTTGGATGCCGCATTTGCGCGGAGTCTGTGCCGGCATTTGGGCGGCCGTTGGCGGCCGTCACGAACGTCCCAGCGAGTGCGGGTTGGCCCATTTTTTGGAGCACCTGCTCTTCAAGGGGACTTCCGCGCATACCGCCCGGGAATTGACTTTGGCGGTGGAAGGGGTTGGCGGCTACATCAACGCCTTCACCACCGAGGACCACACCTGTTACTACGCAAAAGCGGACGCCGCATACTTTGAGCGGCTGGGCGAGGTGCTCGTCGAGATGTACCTGGACGCACAGTTTCCGGAAACCGAGTTGGAGCGGGAGCGGGAGGTGATCCGGGAGGAGATTCTTTCCCTGAGCGATTCTCCAGCGCAGTGGGCGGAGGACCTGCTTTCCTCCTGTCTCTGGCCCGAACACCCGCTGGGCAACCCGCTGACGGGGACGCTGGAAAGCGTTTCCCAGCTCAAGCGCAGCGATTTGCTGGCCTTCCGCAAGCGGCATTACATTGGAAGAAACACGATTTTCACCGTCGCCGGTCCGGTCCTGCACGAGGACGTGCTGGCGATGGTGCGCGGCCCGTTGGAGAAGCTGCCCCGAGGGAGGCCTTCGCAGATGCGCATCGCCAACGGCCCCCGCACTGGGGTGCAGGTGGCCGAGGAGGACACGGGACAGGCGCATCTGGCGCTTGGCTTCCGCGCCTGCAGTCGTACGGATCCGCGGCGTTTTGCGCTCAAGCTGGGATCGGTTTTGCTGGGGGAAAACATGAGCTCCCGGCTGTTCCAGAACCTCAGGGAGAGCAAAGGATTTTGCTACTCGGTGCAAAGCTCCACCGTGGCGCTGGAGGAAACCGGGGCCCTGTGCATCTACACGGATTTGGACGTCTCGAAGCTGACGCGCGCGGTGAAGGCCATCCGGCGTGAGACGGCCCACCTTTGTGCGCGCCCGCCTTCGCGGGCGGAGCTGCGGCTGGCCCAGCAGTATTCAATCGGCCAGAACCGGATCGCGCTGGATTCCGCCACGCAACAGAACTGCTGGATGGCGGAGTCGCTGATGGCGTTTGGGCGGCTCGTGGAGGTGGAGGAGGTGGAGCGCGCCATGCTGTCGGTGACAGCGGCGCAGGTGCAGTCGGCCGTGTCGGAGTGGTTGAACTTTGAAAGCGCGGCCGCCGCGCTGGTCGGGCCTGGGGTCAAGCAGGCGGAGCTTGAGAAGATGGTGCGCAGCTAGGGGAGGCCAGTTCAACCCAGGGCTACCGCCCCGGGGGCGTCCCGAAAGCCAACACCAAGCATCAGAAGCCGACCAGAGAACGCTTCGTGGGGCGGGGCGTCTCGGGGCGACCGGCGGCGACCCAGGCTTCGTGCGCGGCCCAGCCACGCTGGAGCAGGGCTTCCGCTTCGGTAAAGCGGTCCTCCGAGCCAAGCACGACGACTTCCAGTCGGCGGGGCGTAGTGAAGAAGGTGTCGCCTTCCTTGCGCACGTCGGGGGCCTTTGCCGCCGAAATGATGAGGCACTCTCCCGCGCGCTTGGTCGTGCCGGTTTTGAGACCGTCAATGCCGTTGCGCCCCAACAGGCGGTTGGTGTTGGCCAGCTGAAAGCCCTGCTTGGAGCCGTCCGCGCGCTGGATGGCGATCCGGCGTTCCTTTTGGGTGACGTAGAACACGAAGGCCGGGTTGGCCATGGCGTAGGCGCTGATCTTGGCCATGTCCTCCGCGGTGGAGTAGGGGCGCTTGGATTCAAGCGAGTCGAGGCCGTGTGCGTTGAGGAAGCGGGAGTTGCCCGCGCCCAGCTTGCGGGCAAGCGCGTTCATCTGGCTTACGAAGCTGACCTGGTGCAGTTCGCGGTCCTGTCCGCCGGAGAGGGCCGCCCCCACGAAGTCGGCGAGCGTTTGAGCCGCGATATTGTCGGACTGCAACAGCGTCGCGTAGAGCAGGTCCTTGAGTGTGGCGCGGTCTCCGGGAGTCCATTGAACGCCCTGGGGATTGGACAATTCCGGGTGGAAGGGCTGGACCGTGGCCAGTTGGTCGATGCTTTGGTTGGCTGCGTGCGCCCAGTCGAGCACCACGGCCGCCGTGACGATCTTGGTCAGGCTCGCAACCTGGAGCTTCTTGTTGGCGTTGAGTTCCTCCAGCACATGGCCGCTGGCGTGGTCGATGACAATATACGCAGCGGCACTTTTCTCCGCTGCGGCAGCGGGTGCCTGAGCGGGTCCAAACAAGGCAAGCAAGGGGAAGACTCCGGCGAGCAGGCTGGAGGAAAGACGAGGAGAAAGACGGGGCTGCTGTTTCATTTTGGGCAGGCAAACAGAGTAACGCCCGCCAACAGCAACGCAAGGGAAGCTGGGGCTGGAAAAGCACTACGGCGGGATTTGGTGTTTTTGCGCTCCGGATCTCCCAATTTGAGGAGCCTCTGCCAGAATGCCGTCATGACCCACGGAGCCGTTCCCTCCCCATTTGCTTTTGACAACAGCTACACCCAGCTGCCTGGGCACTTTTACGCGCGGACCGCCCCGACGCCGGTTTCCGCCCCGCGGTTGCTGGCGCTCAATGCAGAGCTTTGCGGGGAGCTGGGGCTTTCCTTCGAGACGCTTGCCCGGGACGCGGCGGCCCTTTTTTCTGGAAACGTTCTGCCGGAGGGGGCGGCCTCCGTCGCGCAGGCCTACGCCGGCCACCAGTTCGGCAACTTTGTGCCGCAGCTTGGCGACGGGCGGGCGATCCTGCTTGGTGAGGTTCTGGACGCCGGGGGGCAGCGCCGCGACATCCAGCTCAAGGGGGCAGGTCCGACGCCCTTTTCCCGCAGGGGCGACGGGCGCGCCGCGCTCGGCCCGGTGGTGCGCGAGTACCTGCTGAGCGAGGCGATGCACGCGCTCGGAATTCCCACCACGCGCTCCCTGGCAGCGGTCGCCACCGGCGAGCGGGTCTACCGGGAGGAGGCTCTTCCCGGTGCCGTCCTGACGCGGGTGGCGGCGAGCCACATCCGGGTGGGGACTTTTGAATACTTTGCCGCGCAGGAAGACCGCGCCGGGGTCGAGGCTCTCGCGCGCCATGTCATGGAGCGGCATTATCCGGAGGCGCTTTTGTCCGAACGGCCCTATCTGGCGCTGCTCGAAAGTGTGTGCCTGCGGCAAGCCGCGTTGGTGGCGCGCTGGATGCAGGTGGGCTTCATCCACGGCGTCATGAACACCGACAACATGTCCGTCTCGGGAGAGACCATCGATTACGGCCCCTGCGCCTTTCTGGACGCCTACGATCCGGAGAAGGTTTTTAGCGCGATCGACCGCGGCGGCCGCTACGCCTTCGGAAACCAGTCCCGGGTCGCCCAGTGGAATCTGGCACGTCTGGCGGAGACCCTGCTGCCCCTGTTGGATGCGGACCAAGCCAAGGCGGTGGAGTCGGCGACGGCTGCCATCCACCGGGTACCGGAGATTTTTCAGGCGGAATGGCTTTCCGGGATGCGCCGCAAAATCGGTCTGGAGACGGGCGAACAGGACGACCTTGCGCTCATCGAGGGGTTGCTGGAGGCGATGCGGCAGGGGGAGGCCGATTTTACGCTGACGTTCCGCCGGTTGTGCTCGGCCGCTCAGGATCCCGCCGGCGCCGCCGACGCGGCTGTTCGGGAGCTCTTCTCCGCACCCGGGTTGTACGACTCCTGGGCTGCACTCTGGCGCTCCCGGCTTGCCCGCGAAGAGGTCGCGCCCAAACTCCGCGCGGAGCGGATGCGCTCGGTCAATCCGGCGTTGATTCCCAGAAACCACCGGGTGGAGCAGGCCATCGCGGCGGCAAGGGAGGGAGACCTTGTGCCTTTCGAGCGGCTGCACCGCGCCTTGAGCCGGCCGTTTGTGGAGGCCCCGGAGTTTGCAGAGTACGCGCTCGCGCCGCGGCCGGAAGAGCGCGTGCTGCGCACCTTCTGCGGCACGTAAGTCGGAGCAAAGTCGACGCGAGCAGAGGCGTACGTAACTCTGCATTTTCCTTGCCCCGTCATTACCGCGGCCTGGCTCGGGGAGCACACGCCGCTGGCCCCGGTGAAGCGAGTGAAGTCCGTTCCCTCGCGCGCGAACCGGTCAATGTGCGGCGTCTTCACATACGGATGCCCGTAGCGCGACAAGTCGCCCCAGCCTCCGTCATCGGTGAAGATGAAGAGGATGTTGGGCCTTGCTTTACGAAGTCGAAAGGCTGGAGCACCATACCGGTACGGCGGTTCTACCAAACGGGTGGCTTTGGAAAGCGACCGCCCTCCGGGTGTCGGGCGTGAAGTGATAGGTGTTGTAGTTGACGGTGTAGATCGTCAGTTGCCGTTTGCCGGCGTTCCATGGCGCCCCCGCTGAGCGCCTCATCGGCTGCGCTGAGGCCGGGCGGATGATTCGTTCGGCGGCCCGCGAGGGCGCCTGCAGCGTCTTTTTTCACGTGCTGGCGACACGCGCAAGTCCCGCGACTGAAACGCGGGCGACTGCTGGGAGGTTCTTAAAAACCTGACAACCTGGGCGGGGCTCGGAACACTGATGCAACCTCCGGACCATCCCACTTGTGAAAACATTGCCCCCCCTCCTGTTCGCCCTCCTCCTCACGCCGCCGGCCGCGCTGTACGCAGTCGACTCGCCAAGGCCCGCACCCAAACCCAACGTCCTTGTTCTCCTCGCCGACGACCTCGGCTACGGTGATGTCCAATGCTACAACCGCGAGCGCGGCAGGATCCCCACACCGAACATCGACAAACTTGCGGCGCAGGGAATGCGCTTCACCGACGGACATTCGTCTTCGGGAGTGTGCTCACCCTCGCGCTACACCCTCCTCACTGGGCGCTACCACTGGCGGACAAGGTTGCAGAAAGGCATCGTCGGAGTCTTTGGCGAGCCCTTGATTGCGCCGGATCGCATGACTATCGGCTCGCTCGCGAAGCAGCAGGGTTACCGCACGGCGTGCATCGGCAAATGGCATCTCGGCTGGGACTGGCCGATCTCCAAAGAGCAGCGGCCCCTACTGACACCCAAGGTCCAGCCAAAGGATGAGGTGGCGCGGGCCGAGAGGAAGGCTGCAGTCCGCGAGGCAACGCCAACGCCCGAACAGACCGAGATCTGGCGGGATATTTTTTCCAAACCAATCGCCGGCGGTCCGACCACGCGCGGCTTTGATTTTTACTTCGGCACCGACGTCCCAAACTGGCCTCCCTATTGTTTTATCGAGAACAACCGGACCCTCGGCATCCCGGACGCATTTCTGTCTCCGGCGTTGCTGGGTAACAATCAAGCCAGCAACCAAGGGCCTGCGCTCAAGGACTGGAAACTCGAAGCGATCCTGCCGGCACTCGGAGACCGCACCGTCAGGTTTATGAGCGAATCGGTTGAAAAGGCTGAGTCGTTTTTGGTTTACATGCCGCTGACCTCGCCGCACACGCCGCTCGCGGTGAATGGGGAGTGGAAGGACAAGAGCAGTCTGAACCTGTATGCCGACTTTGTGATGGAAACAGATGCCGTCGTGGGGCGGGTGCTCGACGCGCTGGAAAAAAGCGGTGCAGCGAAAAATACCATCGTGCTTTTCACCAGCGACAACGGTTGCGCGCCCTACGCCGGGGTCAAGGACCTCGAGGCAAAGGGACACTACCCAAGCGGCCCGTTGCGGGGCTACAAGGCCGACGCGTGGGAAGGCGGTCATCGCGTGCCCTTCATCGTGCGTTGGCCCGGTGTGGTGACGCCTGGCACCGAATGCGGACAACTCGTGGCCCAGGCTGACATCCTCCGCACGCTCGCCGAGGTGTGGAACGTCACCCTGCCAGACGGTGCCGGAGAGGACAGTTTTAGTCTGCTGCCGCTTTTGAAAGGAGAAGACAAACCCGTCCGGGCGAATGCTGTGAGCGCAAGCATCGGCGGAACGCCCGCGGTGCGCAGCGGATCCTGGAAATACATCCCCGCGCCTGGCTCCGGCGGTTGGGGCGGCGGAGGAGCTCAAGACCACCCGGTGCAGCTTTACAACCTGAGCGACGATATCGGGGAAACCAAGAACCTCGCCGCCACGACGCCCGAAAAAGTCGGTGAACTAAATGCGGTGCTTGAAAAGCTGATTGCTGACGGCCGCAGCACTCCTGGTGCCCCCCAGAGGAACGACGTCGCAGTCGTCCGCTACCCCCGCCCCGAAGTGGCGAAAAAGAATGCGGGCGAGGGAGTTCCCAAGTAGGAGCCGATGGAAACACCTCGTCGGCCCTCCCTATTTAAGCCGATGAATCCAGCGGCAGTTCTGAACGCTGGGACCCGCCTCGTGTTTCAACACCTGGACGCGCCGCGGGAACGGCGAGCGCAGCGGACGCGGACAGAAAACAATCCACAGCCGTCCCACAGGAATGACGTGGCAGGGTAAAAAAAGTTGGGCTGGAGAAAGGATCCCTACCACTCAGTAGGGGTGTGAACCAAAAACCAGCCCGCACCGACATTATCGTTCTCAAGCAGCTTCTCAACTTCATACCGAGAAGCG
>CANJYI010000028.1 GCA_947478975.1 Chthoniobacteraceae bacterium | reverse complement strand
CCATTCAGGTACAGGCAGGTCCGCATCCTCGTTGGTAATGCTTTCCCAAATCACATTCACGATTTCCAGCCTTTCCGTCACGCTCAGACCGAGTATTGGGGCAAGTTGGGCATTCACGGGTGGAGCGTACCACAGGAACCGTCAGTTTTCAACACGTGGATCGGGTTCAAGACCTCTCCGTACTTCAGAAAGGCAAATGGGGGGCACCAACCAAAGTCAGTAGCCACCCTCCGACCAAATAAGGGCAGTCCACCTGAACGACAGCAGTGTAGGACTGCTTGTCAACAGCGAGGTATGGAGTGGTAAACGTCGGCCCGATTAGCGGCAATGCTTCACGCTGAATATTCTGGGGGCTGTGAATAGGCAATTAGATATTAACGCTCATTGCTGGTTCTCAATTGCTTACGTCAACTCACGCCTTGTGTGGGTGTTTGCATAAAAGCTGCATATAAGGTTTTTGAGGGCTTTCTCCAATGTATAGGGAGGTTTTCAAGTCCCCTCCTCCGCACTTCCCAAACCCCGCGTAAAACGGGGGTAAAGTGGGTCTACGTTCCCATACGAATTCCATGAGAGCGGCAGGGTGATCGGATTTTCAAATGGGCAGACAAATTCGCGACCAGCTTTAAGTTTTGCAGTTAAGGAACCGATCACCTAGACCGATTTCATTGGACTCGTACCAGTTGTACGCTTCGTCTAAATCGTCTCTCGCATCCGCTAAGAGAACGAGGTCAAGCATGCCGTCTCAGAATGCTTGCCTTAACCTGTTCCCAAGACAGAGCCGTGCTCGGATCTTTTTGAAACGCTTCTTTCCTTCGGTTCAGTTCTTCAATTTTCCACTGGGCCAGTGGCTGTTGCGACTCCTCCTGAGCGATGCTGTCCCAGAGCTCCTCCATGAGCTGGAGCTTCTCAACCCTGCTTAGCTGAAAGATCGGTGCAAGTTGAGCGTCCACCCATTTTTTATATTTCACGGAGAGCGTTCACGCAACCCATTCCTGTCAACGGATGAGTTGTCGAGGCGGATTTTTATGCCGGGATTGCCGTTTAGCGGGGGGCTTTCGAGCGTGAGCGGACTTCCTCCAGTGCGCGCTCGATATCCTGCTGGGCCTCGCGCTGGCGAAGGTCGAGTTCCGCCTTATCCAGTGCGCGCTTGACCGCGTCCGAAACGATTGGGCGTGCATCCAAAATCCGGTAGAACTCGGCGAGGCGCGCGGAGGGGAGACGGGGTGCGGCGACCGCCTCAAACCAGTTGAGGTGGTCGCGGATGCGATCGAGCCTGGCAGCCACGCTTTCGCGTTCCAGGGTGGCCAACTGCAGTTGGCGGAGGATCCCGGTGGTCCGTCCGGTTGCAAGTGCGCTGCACGCGGCCCCGTAGGCGCCGATGACGGGAGAGTACAAAAAATGGGCGCGGCTGCGCAGGCTTTCCCATTCGAGTTGTCTGGAAAGGAGCACTTCGCGGCAGCCAGGTAGGCGCAAAATCTCGGTAAACTGTTCGAGGGAAAAAACCGAGTGCGTGCTGGTCTCTGGGTCGGTGTAGTCGAAGAGGAGGAGGTTACGGATTTCAGCCTCGGTTTGGGGACCGTCCAGTGCGACGCGTTCGGCCTGGGTTCCGGCGGCCGCGACTTGGAGGGTCCATTCGCGCAGAAGCTGCGACTCGGAGCGGGGGAGTGTGGGAAAGCAGACAAGAAGTCTGGCAAAGGTCTTTTCCGTCAGGTCGGTGTGCAGCAGGGAGTCGAGTCCTTCTTTTCCATCGGGTCTGTTGAGGAGGAAGCCGAGGAGGCAGCGAGCGAGATCCGTGTCGACCGGGGAGGACGGGAGGGCGTCCGTCTCGGGACGTGCGAGCAGGGGCAGAGGGGAGGGGATGCTGCCAGATTCCAGCAGTTCGCGGAGGGCGATTGGGGAGAGCAGGGGGTTGGGGCGGTGGTGCTCATGGAAAAGCACGTCCACCAGCCAGCGCGGCGTGGGCGGGCTGCTCTGGGGGGGGGCGGCGTTGGCAACAGGCCGCAACGAAAGTTCAGTCAGAAGCGCCGACAGGAGCGCCCTTTCGAGTTGCGGTGTGTGCGGCGCGCTCAGCGGGGGAAGCCTGAGCTGTAGCTTCAGGCCTCCCGGATCCTCCACCAGTTCCAGCAACGGAGGCGCCCCCTTTGGATGCTCGGGGTTGAGTACGCACAGAATTGGGCGGGCGGTGGGATAGCTTTGGAGTGGCTGCCTGAGCACCCTGAGCGTGGTTTCGCGCAGTCCTTCGAGCAGGCGCATCAGGGCCATTCGCTGGCTTTGGTCGCCCCCTGAAACGATGAGCTGCCTGGTCTGGTCCGAGGTCAGTTCCAGCCTTCGCTCAGCCGGCGGCTTTTTCGCGCCTGCGGGTGCCGCGGCAAAGAGCAGGAACGCCAGGTACAGGCCGGTGCGGCGGTTCATTTGCAGGGGCGTAAGGGTGCGGGGTGAGCGCGCCGGCAGGGAGGCGTTAGACGCTGGCGCTTTCGCCGTCCCAACGGGACTCGAGGCACTGCTCGAGATACGCGCGGTAATCGCTCTTTGGGAGGGATTGGATGAGCGCTTCAAAATGGGCGCGGTCGATGAAGCCTTTGGAGAAGGCAATTTCCTCGAGGCAGGCGACCTTGAGTCCCTGCCGGTGCTCGATGGCGGCGATGTAGTTGCTTGCCTCCATCAGGCTGACCGGCGTGCCTGTGTCCAGCCAGGCCATCCCGCGGTTGAGCGTGCGCACTTGGAGTTCGCCACGCTGTAGGTAGAGCAGATTGACGTCGGTGATCTCCAGCTCGCCCCGAGGCGAGGGCTTCAGGTTGCGGCAAATCTCCACTACCTGGCTGTCATAGACGTACAGGCCTGGGACGGCGAAGTTGCTCCTGGGCTTGGCAGGCTTTTCTTCAAGACTGATGGCGCGCCCCTTTGCGTCGAACTCCACGACCCCGTAGCGTTCCGGATCCCGTACCGGATAGGCAAACACGCAGGCGCCGGAAGGCAGTTCGAGGGCGTCCCTGAGAAAATCGAGGTTCCCGTGGAAAATGTTGTCGCCCAAAATCAGAACTGAATGAGTGGCGTCCTTAAGGAAGTCTGCTCCGATGAGGAAGGCTTGGGCGATCCCTTCGGGCTTGGGTTGGGCCGCGTAGCTGATGTGGATCCCAAGTTTGGAGCCGTCCCCCAACAGGTCTTCAAAACGGGGGATGTCGTGTGGGGTGGAGATGATGAGGATGTCCCGGATGCCCGCCAGCATGAGAGTGGAGAGCGGGTGGTAGATCATCGGTTTGTCGTAAACAGGGAGCAGTTGCTTGCAAACCAGACGGGTGAGGGGATAGAGCCGAGTCCCTGCACCGCCCGCGAGAATGATAGCTTTTTTCATCTACTCTAGAATCGAATAGAAGGGGCCTGGAGGAAACAGCAAATTCCGGAGGGCTTCTGGTTTGCAGGGAATGGGGGATTGGGTAGGATTGAGGTATGGCATCCCCCTTTGGCTTACGCGGTTTATTGATAGTAGGCGCAGGATTGTGCGGCGGTGTTGCCTTGGGGGTCCTGCTTCCAAAGGAGGGGGGGAGCCCGCTCAAGGACAAGGAAACGGCCGCCACGGCCGCTGCGGAAACACTGGCGAGGGCGGCTTCCGGCGGGACCTTCACTGGGGATTCGGCGGGGGCGGCGGGCAAGAAGGAATTGCTTGGGGTGGGAGCGGACACCAACGCGCAGATTTCAGAGATGTCTCAGGAACGGATTATCGCGCTGTTTGAAAAGCTTTCGAACCTGAAGAGCGAGTCGCGGAAGTATGTTTTGGCCTACCGGCTTGCCAGCCAAATGGGAGCCTCGCAGATCGAGGTGGCGTTGCAGGTGGCGTTGCAGGATTTGACAGACGGGGACTACGTCACGACGCGCGCGCTGGCGCGCCGCTGGGTGGAGCTGGATCCCAAAAAGGCGGCGTCCAAGGCTTTAGAGACCAAGCAGCAGCATTTGGTGGTGCCCGTGATGGAGGCCTGGTCCAGAATGGATCCAGCCGGTCCTTTGGACTGGGCGCTTAAGCAGGAATCCGCGACCCGCGCGGATGCGGTGCGTCCGCTTTTGATGGGGCGGCTTTTAGACCAGACCCAGCTCGAGAAGCTGGTGATGAACTCGGGCAGTTCGGACAACGAGGAAATGCGCAAGCAGGTCTTTCCTTTCGCCACCGCTCGCCTGGCCGAAAGTAATCCGGCCGGCGCCTTGCACGCGGCCTCCGGCATGGACGATCCGGATCTCGCCCAGCGGACGGTGATGATGGTCCTCGGCCGGTTGGGGCAGAATGATCCCGCCGCAGGCAAGGCTTGGATCGCGTCCCAGTCGAATCTCAGTCCCGAATTGAAACAGCAGTACGAACAGGCGTTGTCGAGTTCGCGCGGGTTTGGTCGCCCGCCGCGTCCGGAGCGCTAGAGTTTGCGGCCAATCCCTGATCTGCAGTTGGGAGCGGAGCGGGGGCGTTGCTGACAACGACGCGGGCGCCCTTGCCTAGCGTGTCGAAGAGCTGGGTGATGTCTCTCGAACGCATCCGGATACAGCCGTAGCTCGCAGGGGTGCCCATGCGGGCCTCTTCTGGAGTGCCGTGGATGTAGATCATCCGCTCAAACGCATTTGCGTTGCCCTCTTCCAGTCCGCGGAGCCAAAGAATGCGCGTGACGATCGGGTCCCGCCCCGGCGCATTCACCGGGACGATTTCGCCCGTGGGCTGGCGGCTCTTGAACTTCATGCCAAGCGGCGCACCTGCCCCGATCTTTTGAGCGACGGCCATTTTTCCAAGAGGAGTGCAATTACTCCCCGGCACGTCCCCAAGGCCAAATTTGGACGTGGAGACCGGGTAGCGGGCGATGGGGTGCCCGTGTTCAAAAACCGTCATGCGCTGCTCGGGCACGCAGACGTGCACGACATGGGCCCGGTCGCCTGCACAGGCTCCGAGGCCGAAGGACAGGGCAGTGGCGATTCCCGCTCCGAGCAGTGAATTTCGACGCATGAACAAGGAGGGGCGCCCAGACCGGATCGGACTGGATCAGGCTTGGGGCGCCCCGGGTGAGTGGCTAGGCACCCACTGCGGCGCGCGCTTCGGCTGCGAGCGCGGTCGAGAGGTAGCGTTCGCCCGTCGAACAGGCGATGGTGACGATAAGCTTGCCCTTGTTCTCGGGACGCTTGGCCACCTCGATGGCGGCGTGCACGTTTGCGCCGGAGGAAATCCCGGCAAGAATTCCTTCCTCTTTCGCCAAACGCCTGGCCATGGCGAAGGCCTCGTCATTCGTGACGGTGATGACCTCATCGAGCACTTTGATGTGGAGGTTGTTTGGCACAAACCCGGCGCCGGTGCCCTGAATCTTGTGGGGGCCCGGTTTGACGGGCTGTCCCTGCATCGTCTGGGTGATCACAGGCGAATCTGTCGGTTCGACGGCGATCGCTTGCAAATTCGGGTTGCGCGCCTTGAGGACTTCCGCGCAGCCGGTGATGCTGCCGCCGGTTCCCACCGCAGCGATGAAGATGTCCACCTTGCCGTCCGTATCGGCCCAGATTTCTTCGGCTGTAGTCTGGCGGTGGATTTCCGGGTTGGCGGGATTGTTGAACTGCTGGGGCATCCACCCATTGGGGGTGGTGCGCACGAGTTCCTCGGCGCGTGAGATGGCGCCCTTCATCCCTTCGGAGCCCGGAGTGAGGACCAACTCGGCGCCGAGCATCGCCAGAAGGGTACGCCTTTCAAGCGACATGGTTTCCGGCATGGTAAGGATCAGCTTGTAGCCCTTGGCTGCGCATACGAACGCGAGCGCAATCCCGGTGTTGCCGCTGGTGGGCTCGACAATGACGGTGTCCTTGGTGACTTTGCCTTCGCGTTCGGCGGCCTCGATCATGGCCATGCCGATACGGTCTTTGACGCTGCCCAGCGGATTGAAAAACTCGCACTTGAGCGCGATGGTTGCTTCCAGGCCTGCGGTGACGTGGTTGAGCTTCACCAAGGGGGTGCGGCCAACGGTTTCGATGATGTTGTTGTAGATGTGGCCCATAAAAGAGAGGGAATAAGCAAAGGGGGTTTGAAGGAACAAAATATTTAGCGCCGCCGCATGGTTCGGGCAAGCCTCGCCGGACTCACTTTACAAGGCGCCGGCACGCGGGCCCAGGCAGGGACTGCCTCTGGGCGGCCACGAAGGCGGGAACTTATTTTGCCGGCAGTTCGCGCAGCTTGAGATTGCGGAAAACGACTTGGTCTCCGTGGTCTTGGAGCAGGATCGGCGAGGATGCCTTCATCCCGAAATCCTTCGCTTTTGCATATTTACTTGCGGCCACCTTCCCGAGCAATTCCGCGCTGCCAATCTCGAACTCCACGGTTTTGACTCCGTTGAGCCACTGTTCCACGTGGTTTCCATCAACCAGCAGCCGGCTCTGGTTCCATTCACCCACCGGCATCACCACCCGGCCCGGGGCGGAGGGGATCAAATCGTAGAGGGCCGCGGTCTGGTGCGAGGGCTTTGCCCCGTCGGCATGCTTCTGGTCGTCAAGCAGCTGGTACTCAAACCCGACGGCCTTGGTAGGATTCGCGAGATTGTACTTCAGCCCGCTGTTGGCGGCTTCGCCAATCTGCCAGTCCCACTTGAGTTCAAAGTTAAGGTAGCTCTTGGCGGATACAATGTCGCCGCCGCCGCCGCCCTTTTCATGCCGAAGCGTGCCGTCCTTCGCGGACCAGCCTTTTTCCGGGAAAGCACTTTTTCCGAGGGCCACCCAGCCCGAGGTCGATGAACCGTCGAAGAGCAGGGTCCAGCCCGCTTTCTGCTCCTCTGGAGACAGCGTGTTTTGGTCGGCCGCAAGGGCAAAACTCGAAAGGCAAAGAAGGGAGAACAGGCTTTGGAAGATGGGAGCACGCATAGATTATTGGCCATGTTCTTCGCTCTTCCGGGGGAGCTTGAAAAGCGCGAAAGTTTGCCCCCGGGCCCAAGCGACTTGCGGGGGAATCCGGGCTGCCTGTCATAGGGGAGTCACAGGGTGATCAACGGCTCAAAGCTTGGCTCCGTTCGGGACTCTTGGCAGCTCTGGCCGGAATGCCTTCGTGTTTTGGCGTCAGCTGGGGCCTCTCGAGGATGAGGCCGGCCAATGGTGGCGGTGTTGAGGTGGCGGTGTTGACAGTTTATTTGGGGCGGCGGAGGATCCGCCTTCAACCGTTACCCCATGACAAACCGCTTTTCACACACTCTCGGCCTAGGTGCGCTGGTTCTCTGCGCGCCCCAGGTGACTTTTGCCCAAGCTAATATGCCCGAAACGCCCACTGATGTTAAGGCCGCTCCTGAGGACGCGGTAAAAACCCCTTCCGGTCTTGCCTCCAAGGTTCTTGCCAAGGGCAAGGGCTCCGTCCACCCGGCGGCAGCTGACACGGTCACGGTGCACTATTCGGGCTGGACCACTGACGGGAAGCTTTTTGACAGCTCCGTCAAGCGCGGGGAACCCACCAGTTTTCCTCTCAACGGCGTCATCAAGGGGTGGACCGAAGGGGTTCAGCTGATGGTCGAAGGCGAAAAGCGTCGCTTCTGGATTCCCGCCGACCTGGCCTACGGCGAAAACCCCGGTGGCGGGAGGCCCGGCGGGTTGCTGGTGTTTGATATCGAGCTGCTTTCCATCAAGAAGGCCCCCAAGGCGCCGGAACTTGCCGCCCCTGCGGATGCTGAAAAAATGCCCTCCGGCGCATCGGTGAAGACCGTGGCCAAGGGCAGCGGCACCAAGTCGCCGAAGGGCGAGGACACGGTCAAGGTCAACCTCGCTCTCTGGAGTCCCACGGGCGAATTGTTGCAGAGCACCGACCAAGAGGGGCGGCCTGCTGAGGTGCCCCTGGACAAGCTGCGGATCGGGGGACTCCCGGACGCCATCAAGACGATGGTTGCGGGCGAGAAAAAGGTGGTGTGGATTCCGGCCAGTGTGGCGTTCGGCCCGAACCTGCCGCCCGGTGCGCCGGCTGGAGGGATCGTGGTGGAGGTTGAGCTGGTTTCCTTCAAGGAGGGAGTGCCGCCGCCTCCCGTGCCTGCCGATGTGGCAGCCGTGCCTGCCGATGCGCAGAAGACCGCCTCCGGACTTGCCTCCAAGGTGCTTACCAAAGGCACGGGGAAGGATCATCCGAAGGCGACGGACAAGGTCACCGTTCACTACTCTGGCTGGACGCTGGATGGAAAACTTTTCGACAGTTCTGTCACCCGTGGGGAGCCGAGCAGCTTTGGGTTGAATCAGGTGATCGCGGGTTGGACAGAAGGCGTGCAGCTCATGGTCAAGGGAGAGAAGCGCCGCTTCTGGATTCCCGCGGGGCTTGCTTACGGGGAGAACCCCGGAGGCGGACGTCCGGGCGGAATGCTGGTGTTCGATATCGAGCTCTTTGAGATTCAGAAGTAGACGTCCTGTCGGATGCGCCTTCGCCCTCGGGCGTTGGAGGACGAGCAAAGGCGCCTGCCAGCCCTGCAGGTAGCCGCGGTGTCTGGACTGAATGAAGCGCAGATGGCACTGCATTGGTGTTTTGGAATGCCTTTGCAGGGCTTCTTCATGCCGGGATGCAAAAAGCGGGAGTCTTTTTTTGAGATCCCCAGTGGCGAGTTCCGGATGCACGTGTACTTTTCCAAATGCCGAATCCACCCCACGACTCCCTCGCAGACTATCTTGAGGCGCACTCGCTGCTAGAAACGCTGCACAACAGAAAGGGCCGCCTGCTGGACGGGGCCAGTTCGGTGCCTCAAAGCGGGGCCGATTCCGAGTCCTTGATTGCGCTGGTTGACGCCGGCATCCAGAAGGCTGGTGCGCTTGTGGTCCAGTATGAGCACCAGATTGAAGGGGGGCTGCAGACCGTAGCCGACCATGCGGATTCAGGACGGGAACTCTTTTTGGACATTTCTAAAAGGATCAGGGAGTTTTACGCGCTGCTGGGCGAGCATGCGGAGGCGCTCACCGAGGATGAGCGGCTGCGCTGGGCGGGGGTTCTCGAGGACTATGCGAGTCTGCACGACGAGTGGGCTCAGAAAATCCCCACAGAGGAGTGCCCTCCGCCCCTCGAATAAGAAGGCTTCGGCTGGCTCCGGGCAGTTTGCCATTGAACAGTGCACTGGTTTGTTTCACCGCTTGGGGTGGGCCGCAACCGCGGCAGCCCTTCTTGCCCCAAGCCAAGTGCTGGGGAGGTGGCTGCTGTGAGCTGTGGGCCGCCAACACCCCATCCCTCGTTCATGTTAATTTCCCACCTGTTCCACCGGCACCATGAGGCTTCTTCGCACCCAGATGTGGTGCTCATCGGCGCCGGCGTGATGAGCGCCACTCTTGCCCTGATGCTCAAGGAGTTGCATCCCCCGCTTAAAATCGAGGTGTACGAGCGGCTGGATGTCATCGCCGGGGAAAGCTCCGATGCCTGGAACAACGCGGGTACCGGGCATTCGGCCTTCTGCGAGCTCAACTACACGCCCGAGCGGGAGGACGGGGGCATCGAGATTGGAAAAGCCCTCAAGATTGCGGAGGCTTTTGAGGTGTCCAAGCAGTTCTACGCCTACCTCGTGGAGAAGGGGTATGTGAAGAATACGCGGGAGTTTATCAATCGAACGCCGCATCTGAGTGCCGTTTGGGATGAAAACATCGCTTATCTCAAAAAGCGTTACGACCTGCTGTCCCTGTCCCCATTGTTTGCCGGAATGGTGTACACAGAGGACAGAAAGCAGCTTGAGGAGTGGATTCCCCTGATGATGGAGGGGCGCGACCCGGAACAGTCCGTCGCCGCAACCCGGATGGAGCTCGGCACGGATATGAACTTCGGCGCGCTGACCAAGGCGATGTTCGCCCATTTGGCGGAACTGCCCGGGGTCACGGTCCACCTTCAGCACCAGGTCACCTTCATCGAGCGGCGTAAGAAGGACATGCACTGGGAGCTGGAAGTGGTGAACCTTGCCACCGATGAAAAGCGGACCCTGGAAACCAAGTTTCTCTTCATCGGGGCGGGCGGCGGCTCCCTTCCCCTTCTGGAGCAGACGGAAATTCCAGAGGCGGCAGGCTACGGCGGCTTTCCTGTCAGCGGGCAGTGGCTTGTCTGCGGAAATCAGGAAGTCATCGAGCGCCACTCCACTAAGGTATACGGAAAGGCGGAGGTGGGCGCCCCTCCCATGTCCGTGCCTCACTTGGACACCCGGATTATTGACGGCAAAAAGGCCCTGCTTTTCGGCCCCTACGCAGGATTCTCCACCAAGTTTTTGAAGCACGGTTCGCTCCTGGACCTGCCGGAGTCCCTGCAGGTGGACAACATTCTGCCCATGGTGGCGGCGGGACTGCACAACCTACCCCTGACCAAGTATCTCATCGACCAGGTCCGCCAGACGCCCGAGGACAGGCTCGCCTCCCTTCGCAAGTTCGTGCCGACGGCCACTTTGGAGGATTGGACGTTGCAGGAGGCCGGTCAGCGGGTGCAGATCATCAAGAAGGACCGTGACGAGGGCGGGAAGCTGGAGTTTGGCACGGAGATCGTCAGCTCCGCGGACGGATCGGTGGCGGCGCTGTTGGGGGCTTCACCAGGGGCCTCGACGGCGGTCTCGATCATGCTGGAGCTGTTGGAGCGCTGTTTTGCAGCGCAGATAGCCACCCCAGAGTGGCAGCAGAAGATCAAAGAGATGATCCCTTCTTACGGCCGTTCGTTGGCCAAAGACGCAGACCTTTGTGCGGCCACGCGGGCGCGGACCAGCCGGATTCTGAATTTAGACTTCGAAAGTTAGAAAAGGACTGGGAGGGGCGCGCGGAGCTGAAGGTCTCCCAAAAGGGCCTCAAAAAGAAAACGGGCCGCCGGATGCTTTTACTGCACCCGGCGGCCCTGTTGGCGCCGACTCGCTGCGTTGGAGCGTTGGAGGACGGCGGGCCCTAGTTTTTAGACTTGGCCAGGGCTTCCTGCGTTTGCTGCACGTGTGTCATCCGGTAGATGCCCCTGCCGGAACGGATGATGCGCGGGTTGCGCTTGCCAATGCTCGAGAGCCAGACGTGCACGTTCCGGTAGTTGGCCCCCACCTTTTCCGCGATCTCCGCGACCCGAATCCCCTCGGGGTCTGCATTCTCCAGGACCTCGAGGATGCGCTTGCTCACCTCCCCGCGCTTTGCCCGGGCAGCGTGGCGGGTGGAGCGGTTGCGGCGTTTTTTTGGGGTGCCTGCCGTTTCCACATCCGCCTCCTCGAGCTCGCTTTCCAGTCTGTAGCGCCCGGGGCCGAACCTCTTGAGCTGGGGAAAACGTTGCGTGGCGGTGTGGAACCAGGAGTGAATGTTGACCGGCTTCATCCCAAGGGCGTCGGCAATCTCCCGGACCCTCGCCCCGTTGCTGCCTGCTTCCCTGAGGAAATCCACAATCCGGCTGCGCAGTTCGCCGCGGCGCATCCGGCGTTTCAAGCCCGCCTGTCCGGAAAACTGGGATGCCTTGTGGGACGAGTTCGTGTCCGTCCCAAACTGGCTTTGTACCGACTGGGCGGACTGCAGCAAATCGCTTTGCAAAAGATGGATTCTCTCGAGGACGGCGTTCAGTGAGCCGGCAAGGTTGAGGCGCGTCTGCTCCAACTGAATGAGTTCCTTGAGGGACTCCATCCGCTGTTGGGGGGCGATGGACGGCAGTGCGGAGCGGCTGAGGGGGCGTTCGGCTTGGTTGAGGTACATCTGTGGTGGTTTGGTTTGAGGTGTATCGCTGTTAGTTTTTGAATCAGACTGCAATTGATGAATCGCCATGACTGAGAAAGGTGGCCGTTAAAAAACTGAGTTATTTTAACAGGGGGCTGCGACTCGCTTAGGTTTGGGCCTTTTCTCGGCGCCGCTTTGGCTGGCGGGCGCAAGAGGAGGGGGGAGTTGCTCGGATGCGGTGGGCTTTCGTCGGACAGGAATGCGCGCGGCGCGCCGGAGCCTAAGAAACGGCTTCCGTAAATGTTGTGCCTGCGTATCATCTTCGCAGTTTACGGTGCTTCTTTGTTCCCCATGAAAACATCCCTTCTCCTGCTCCTCTCTCTAGCCTCCCTTCCCGCCCAGCTGCAGGCCGCGGAAAAAAAACAAGGCGGCCCAAAATCCACGGATAGCACTGCTGCAGAGCCTGTTTCAAAGGGGAAAAACAAGGGCAAGGGCGGCCCGGCGGGAGTCTCGCCCTTCCTGGAGGGGTTGCCGGGCTGGACGGACTGGCGCGGGCCCGGGCAGAACAGTGTGACGTCGGAAACTGATCTGCCTTCGTCCGTAGACGCATCAAAACCGGCATGGGCCGTGGATTTTCCCGGGCAGTCCACGCCGGTGCTCTTCAAGGGCAGGATTTACATCAACGGCTACCAGGGGGATGGGCCTGACCTGCAGGAGGTTGTGTCCTGCTTTGACGCTGAAACCGGGGCGCGCGTCTGGCAGCACAGTTTCAATGATTTCCTCAGTGACACCATTTACCTCCGCTACGCGACTTCAAGCCCGAGTGTAGATGCGGAGACCGGCAATGTTTATGTACAGGGCACCCAGGGGTTGTTCAGTTGTTTCAACGCCGAGGGTAAGTTGTTGTGGCAGCATTCCTTGATGGAAGAGCTCGGCCGCCTGACCTTTCCAAATTCACGCACCGCTTCGCCCCGGATCGACCGGGAGTTGGTGATCACACGGGGGATCACCTCCAATTGGGGCGCCAACGGTGCCGCGGGGGACCGGTTTTACGCCTTCGACAAGCGCACTGGAGAGCTCGTCTGGACGAGTTCCCCGGGAGAGCGCCCGCAGGACAACACCTTTTCCCACCCCTTTCTGACCTGGCTGGACGGTCGCCGCGTTTTGATTTCCGCCGGCGGAGACTCGACTGTTGTCGGGATCAACGCCCGCACCGGCGACCCGATTTTCCGTTTCCCTGCCGCAAAGGCGGGCGCCAAGGGCGGCATTAACGCCGGCATCCTCCGCTACAAAGACACGCTGTTGGTGGTGCACGAGTCGGAAAATCTGGACTCGAGCGAAGTGGGACGCGCCGCCGCCTTCAAGCTTCCCACCGGCAGCAAATCCCCGGAGCCGGGCAAGCCGCAGGTTTACGACCCCAAGGATCTTGAGTTGTGGCGGAATCCGCTGGGCAACCTCGCCAGCTCCCCCTGTCTGGTGGGCAACCGTCTGTACTGCGTGACTGGCACCGGGGAGCTTGCCGCGATGGACGCCGATTCCGGAAAAATTCTTTGGCGCCAGAAGGTAGCGGCGGAGCAGCGCCAAAGCTCCCCCTTGTATGGCGATGGCAAACTTTATGTGGCCATCTATATCGCGGATGCTGCCGCGGCGGCGGCCGCAGGCGGGGCGGGGGACACGGGTGGAAACGGCGAACTTCT
>CANJYI010000027.1 GCA_947478975.1 Chthoniobacteraceae bacterium | reverse complement strand
GGCCGCCACCCTCGCCGACGTTCCTCTCAAAATCACCTCCCAGCCCGCAGAAACCGTTGCCGACCGGGGGACGGCGGTGAACTTCAGCGTGGGCGCAACCGGCTCGGGCCCGATCAGCTTCCAGTGGCGACGAAACGGCGTCGAAATCCCCGGGGCCACCCTGCCAAGGTTGGGGATCGCCTTTGCTCAGACATCCGATGCCGGCAGCTACGACGTGGTGCTCTCCAACGGGGCCGGGGCTGTCGTCAGCATGGCAGCCGACCTCACCGTGACGATTCCCCCGGATGTGCCCGTGACGATCACCGCCCAACCGGTGGGCGGCTCCGTGTATTTGGGATCCTATGTCAGCTTCAGCGTTCAAACCACGGGCACCCCGCCGATCAGCTACCAGTGGTATAAAGACGGCTACGAGATTCCGGGGGCCACTGCGGCCAACTACGCCACCTCGGCCGCGGCGGTCGCCAATGCTGGCAGATATGTGGTAACCGCCACCAACTTGCTGGGCACTGTCACCAGCTCGGAGGCGACCCTCAACGTGAGCCCGTTCACGACCAGTCCGATTGTCATCACCAGCCAGCCCATGGGCACCCTAGTCGTGCTGGGCGGGCCGGCGACCTTTGCGGTGACGGGATCCCTGAGAGCAGGCTCGGGTGCCACCGATCCCCTCACCTATCAATGGCGCAAGGACGGCGTTGCAATCGAAGGCGCGGTTTCCCCGATCTACACGATCGATTCCACCCAACTGAGCGACTCCGGCAGTTACGACGTGCTCCTGACCAGCGGCCTCGCCAATGTGGTCAGCTCCGCGGCCACGCTGACTGTGGGGCTGCCGGTTTCCATCACCACCGGCCCCGTGGACGCGACCGTCAACGCAGGCGCCTCCTTCGCGCTGAGCGTCACCCCCGGAGGCACCGGCCCGTTCTCCTACCAGTGGAGCAAAAACGGGATGAACATCACCAAGGCCACCTCCTCCAAACTGGCCGTCGCCGCGGCGACCTTGGCCGATGCGGGCCGTTACGAGGTGGCCGTGCGCAACCAGTTTGGCACCTACCCGGACAATCCCTCGGCGCAGGTCGTGGTCAAAGCGCCGCCGGTCATCACGAAGGAACCCGCGGGTGCCCAAGTCAAACTGGGAGCCGCCACCACCCTGCGCGTGACCGCGACAGGCACCGCGCCGCTGGCTTACCAGTGGCGGCGCAACGGCGTATCCCTCCCCGGAGCGACGCTGTCCAGCTACACAATTCCCGCCGCCGCCGAGGAAAGCGCAGGGGCCTACGACGTGGTCGTCGGGAACGCGCTGGGAACGGCCATTTCCGGCAGGGTGAGCGTGCTTGTGAACGTACCCACTGTAATTGTGCGCCAGCCAGCCGGCGGCAGCGTGCAGGAGGGCTCGGTGCTGAGTCTCAGTGTGCTCGCCAAGGGCACGGGAACGTTACGCTACCAGTGGTACAAATGGGACAAGGCCGGCAAGCTGACGAACCTGGGCACTCAGGCCACCCTTCCGCTGGGCGCGGGCGGAACCGTCGCCGCCGCGGATGCGGGCACCTACATGGTGACGGTCTCCGGCTACGGCCCCATGGTGAAGAGCGAACAGGTGGTTGTGGAAGTCCGCTCGGGCCGCGGCATCGCCATCTTGGAGCAGCCCTCCGACATGGAGATGCTCAAGGGAACCGCCCTGACGGCCTTCGTGCGCATCGACGCCAACGGTGCCGATGTGCGCGAAACCCGCTACACGCTCTGCCGGATTTCTGACGGCGCGGTTGTGCCCACCGCCATCGAAGGGAGCGTTCCGGCAAACGGTGCAGTGGAGGTGCCGCTGCGCAGTTTTGCGGAGTCTCAGGCCGTCGTTCGCTTCACCCGCAACTACTCCAACGGGGCAACCGCAACGGCCCAGACACAGCCCTTCTCACTGACGCAGCATTCATGGGCGGAAAGCGCCGGCACCTACGAGGCGGTGCTATTGGACATGAACAGTCCGGTGTCCGTCGGAGACGCCGGACTTTCCCGCGGTTTTCTAACGGTGACGCTCACAAGGACCGGAGCAATTTCGGGCCGCCTGTTTTATGTGGAGGCGGGTTCGATTTCCGGAGCGCCCCGCAACGGGCTACGCGCGTACCAACCGGTATTGCGCTCATTCTCGGGAAGTTTCACCCCCAGCCAGGGGGAATCAACAGTGCTGGTATCCCAGCCCAAACTTGGGGTGGGTGCGCAGGAGGGGCGTCAGGAGCTTGCGCTGGAGTTGAACATCGCCGGCACGCCGCCTGCGCTAAAGGCCACGGTGAAGGACAACGCCTCGCTACAGGCGCCCGCCTTTGTGTTGAGCCGGGCGGAAAACTGCACACGTTCGGCGGGGACGCTCCCTTCGGAACTGGCCGGACTGGTTGGGCGCTACGTCCTTGCCGCGAATGAATCGCTTCCGACAGGGAGCACGGCGCGCGACAACAACGCCTACCTTCTGACGCAGGTGCTGGCCTCCGGGAAGGTGCTCTGGAATACGCGTCTGACAGGATATTCGGGGAGCGGCTCCGCGGGGCTGAACACAAGCAATCCGCTCCAGATTGTGGCGCCGTTTTACGAATCACGGCTGGTCGCTGGGGCGACCCTCACCACGGCCAGCGCCCTGCTGGGCCGCCTGGTGTGGGAACCCACCCTGCAACAGACGTGGAATGCCGCCATCTGCGCCGGCACGCTGGCCAACCAACTCGAAAAACAATCCAGCCAGCTTGCGGGAGCCCGTTCGGGTACGGCATTCGTCCCGGTTTACGAACAGGCGAAATTTGACGACGGCACCCACAGCGCCTCGGTGCAGTTGCTGGATTTCCGCGATCAAATCGAGGGCGTCTGGGGTGCGACGCCAATCGCTGCGCTCTTTCCTGTGGAGCGAGCGTTGACGCTGCGGGTGAGTGATCCGCTCACCCAGCCGGCCGCGGATTTCTCGTGGAGCGTCACGGTTTCCAGCACCGGCGTGGTGCGGGCCGCGGGGCTCGCAAACGGCGGCATGACGGCGCCGCCCTTGAGTCTGCGTCTGGACCAGACGCGAGGTGAGTGGCTGGGTTCCTACGTTTCCGGAGGGACCCGCCGCACCCTGACGGGCACTGCACTGGACGTATCGGCGGAGCGCGGCCGGGGCTGGGTTGAAATCGGCCCTAACACCGGCAGATGGCGCCTCGAACTGGCGCCCTAAATCCGGATCCTTCAGAAGGACCCGGTTGCCACTTTTGAGAATTTTTCGAGCGGGCAGCCACGAACCGCTGCACTTTTCAGCCAGCAAATCCGGCACGCACACGGCAGCACGATGGAACGTGGTTGACCGTCAGTTTGCCTGCTCCCCCCGCAGACTACCTGCGTCGCGCCGACGCCGGAATCGCCGCGCCAGGCAGGCCCCCGCCCGTCCAGTAATCCATCACGCCCAGCGTGGTAAAACGAAACACGATGTTCTGCGCTTCGGCCAGATCCACACCCGTGCGTTTCGCCAGTGAGAGGAGCGACTCCGCCCCGTTGACGTTCGCCGCAAAACGGGCTTCTCGGTCGTTGAGCCTGAGGCGCTGCACGATCTCAGTTCCACGGCGGGTGTACACCGGCGAACCGTTTGAAACGATGCGCAACGAAAGGGGCAGCTGGTCCATACGCACATGGCGGAGCGACACCAGCACCCAGTTGTCCGCATCATCTCCGGAAGCCGGAAACTTCGCGGCGAATTCCGGCAGGCTGTCCATGCGCTCAAACTCGAAGGCGACACGTCCCGCAGTCCACAACGAGGCAAACAGCCGGTGGCCGTGCTCCCGAATCACGGGAACCACATCCTCCTGGGCCAGAACCCCCTTGAGTCCGAGGTAGAGAAAAAGCGGACAACCAGACACCGCCTGTCCGAGCTGCGCCTCCATGATCTGTCCGAGCGTCGCGTCTTCGAGCACGACGGGAGACTCACGGCAGTAGAGCCCGTAGTTGCGAGTCGAAGCGAATACGAACCGCCCCTTGCTCACATACAGCTCCACCGGAGCCCTGTTCACGAAAAAGCGGAGGATCCCTGTCAACCGGTCGCCGTGCGCCATCTGCAGGGCGGCCTGGATCTGGAAGAAGCCGGTATGTCCGCTGTAGGCGGAGCGCGCCGGATCCAGGTCGATCATGTCGGAGCCGGCACGCGGCAGGGCCCGCATCGAGGCCACGACCCGGGAGAGCAGCTCCGCCATTGCATCGTGCAAAACGGGCTTTTCCAACACCTTCCGCACGTTGGGAAACCGCTCCTCGAGATGGTCCGCCTCGCCGGTAGCGTTGACGATGCACACCGGGATGTCGGCTGTCTGCGGGTCACTGGCAAGCCGCATGCAGACTGCCTCAGCCGTCAGGTCCGCCAGCGTATCGGAAAGCAAAATCAGCTCGGGCTGGGCCACGTTGAGCCGGTCAAACGCGTCAACACCGCGCTGAGCGTAAAGGACGTCAACGGGCGCACCCGGATATTGCTGGGCAAGCACTTTCTCCGCCAGCTCTGCGGAGGCTGACGAATCGTCGATAACAAGTACTTTCTGAAACATGACCAGGGTGGGCGCCATCTCGGGGAATTCCCACAGCGCGAAGCGTCACACTAAACTCCGAACGATTCCGGTCAAGGTTCCACAACCACTCTTCTGCCAATCCTTGCCAGGAGTCCTTTCCTCTCGGCTTTTTGCTCGCTCCCAGGCCCGAGTATTTGCACGCTTGCGGGTTCTATGTCTTCAGAAGTCCGCGTCCGTTTCGCCCCCTCGCCCACAGGCTACCTCCATGTTGGAGGCGCACGCACCGCCCTCTTCAACTGGCTCTATGCCCGCCATCACGGCGGCAAGTTCATTCTGCGGATCGAGGACACAGACAAAGCCCGCAACACTCAGGAGGCTGTGCAGGTCATCCTCGACGGGCTGCGCTGGCTGGGCCTCGACTGGGACGAGGGCCCTGAAGCCGGGGGAGAGCACGGTCCCTATTTCCAATCCGAGCGCGAAGACATCTACCTGCGCCACTTCCTGCAGCTCAAAGACGCGGGCCACCTGTACGAAGACCAAGGCGCCTGGCGCTTCCGCTCCCAGCGCGCGGTTGTCACCGTCGACGATGCGGTGTGCGGCAGCATCAACTTCGACCTGAGCAATCCGGAGACCCACCCGGACATGACCATCCGCAGGCCGGACGGCTCCTGGATTTTCCACTTTGTAAACGTGGTCGACGACATTGAAATGCGCATCACGCACGTGATCCGCGGAGAGGACCACCTCTCGAACACCCCCAAGCATCTGGAACTGTTCAAGGCACTCGGCCACACCCCGCCCCGGTACGCCCACATTCCGCTCATCCTCAACAAGGACGGCTCCAAAATGAGCAAGCGCGACGCGGGCGCCAGCATCACAGGCTACATCGACGGCGGTTACGCCCCCGAGGCGGTGCGCAATTACCTCTCCCTGCTGGGCTGGTCCCCGAAGGAAAACCGCGAAATTCTTGAGATCAGCGAAACCGTCCAGCTCTTTGACCTCGCCGGAATCAACCGCAAAAACGCCCATTTCGACCTGGACAAGTGCCTTTGGTTAAACGCTCAACACATCGGAAAAATGCCGGTCGCGCGGCTCAAAGAGCTCTCCCAACCGTTCCTCCGCCAGGCCGGCATCGTCTCCAGCCAGCCTGACGAACTGGACAAGGTTCTCCTTCTGGTGCGAGAAAAGCTCAAGCTCCTCTCCGACGTGCCGGACTGGATCTCCCACTTCTTCACCGAGGCCTATCCGTTCGCACCCGAGGCCGTAGCCAAGGTCTTCGGCAACGCCACAGCACCCGAGCGACTTCTCGCCCTCGCAAACTCCCTCGAAGCCCTCAATCCCTGGTCGGCAGAAGCAATCGAGCATGCGCTCAAAGAAACCGCGGCCAGCTTCGGAGCCAAACACACGGAACTCCTGCTTCCCACCCGGGTCGCAGTCTCAGGACGGGCCTCCGGCCCGAACCTCTTTCCGATGCTCGAAATCCTCGGCCGCGCCGGAACCGTTTCCCGCATTCGCCACGCGTTGGAACTGCACGCCGCACGTCCGTGATGAACGCAACGCGCCAGGTTTATTCTCTCGAGGATCTGCGCTCGTGGACGAACACAGGCGCGCCCATTCAACTGGCGGTTCTCGGGTCTCCCGTGGCCCACTCGGCCTCGCCCCCCATGCATCTGGCTGCCCTTCGCGCCTGCGGCCTGCCGCACACCTACGGCAGGCTCCACATCCTTCCGGAAGAACTCCCCGAAGCGCTCGCCCTCCTGCCTCAAGCCGGCTTCATCGGAGTCAATCTAACAATCCCCCACAAGACTGCCGTCCTTCCACTGCTGTCCAACATCGACCCGATGGCCCGGATACTCGGCGCGGTGAATACGGTCGGATTTGAAACTGGAGCAGCCTCGGGCTTCAACACGGACGGCGCCGGACTCGAGCGGTCCGTAGCCGAGTCCTTTGGCGTGCCCCTCTCCAACCTCCGTGTCCTCATCCTCGGATCCGGAGGCGGCGCAGGCCGCGCAATTTCTCTGTACTGCGGCCTTGCCGGGTGTTCGGAAATCACGCTGGTCAACCGCACCCTCTCCAAAGCAGAAGAACTGGCCGTCCAGCTTAGGGCGCTCCCGTCCCCCCCGCGCGTGCACGTCGCCGCGCCAGACTCGGATGAACTGCGGCCCCTTGTAAAAGATGCCCAGTTGATCCTGCAGTGCAGTTCGCTGGGGATGCAACCGGACGACCCATCGCCACTGGACGCCGCGCTGCTCCACCCGGGCCAGCTCGTCTACGACACGATCTACAGCACCCCCACCCGCCTGCTCACCGACGCAACCTCCGCAGGCGCACGCACCGCAAACGGCCTCTCCATGCTGCTCCATCAGGGAGCCCTCGCTTTCGAAATCTGGTTTAAGCGCCCCGCGCCTCTTGAACTCATGCGGGAAGCACTGCTGCGTGCGGTCTCCCCCTCCCTTTCCTAAGCTCTCCCAAAAATGGCTTCCCTCGTCCTTGCCCTCGATATCGGCACTTCCTCCTGTCGCACCGCGCTTTTCGATGAAACAGGAAGGCGGCTCCTGGAATCCACGGCCCAGAAGACCTATCCGCTGTGGACAACCCCAGACGGTGGTGCGGAGATTGACCCTCCCCTGCTCCTTGAGGCGATCAGGCACTGCCTTGCCCAAACACTCGGTTACGCCCGCGCTTCCCGCACTCTGCGCAGCGTAAAGATCCGGGGAATCGGCGTCTCCTGCTTCTGGCACAGCCTCATTGGAACAACCAGCAGCGGCGAACCCCTCACCAAAATAATCACCTGGGCGGATGCCCGTTGCCGGCCGGACGCCACCCACCTGCGGGAGACTTTTTCAGAAAAATCGGTCCACAGCCGGACCGGGTGCATGCTTCGCAGCTCTTTCTGGCCGGCAAAGCTCCTTTGGCTTCGTCGCACCCAGGCGCCCCTCGCTCGCAAAGTAAAACGCTGGATGTCCCCCGCCGAATGGCTCCAACAACAGCTGACCGGGGCTCACCGCTGCGCCTTGGGCATGGCCACCGGCACAGGTCTTTTCAACCCAAGCAGGCTCCGCTGGGACGACGCTCTCCTAGACCACTGCGGTCTCAACCCATCGCAACTGCCGGAACTCTCCGACGAGCCCGTTTACACAACCGGCGCAATCGCCTCCGAATTTCCAGAGCTTACGGATGTACCGTGGTTCCCGGCAATTGGTGACGGAGCGGCCTCCAACCTTGGATCCGATTGCACGAAGCCCGGCCTTGCCGCAATCAACGTCGGTACGAGCGCAGCCCTGCGGATCATGCGCGCTGGTCCAACGGCGAAGGCGCCCACCGGCCTGTTCTGCTACCGGGTCGACGCCGAGCGCTTCCTTGTTGGAGGAGCAGTGAGCAATGCAGGAAACCTGCGCGCCTGGTGCCTAAAGGAACTCAACACAGGTGACCCCCAAGCCCTTGAAGCCGAACTTTCTACACGCCCCGCTCCAGATCACGGTCTCACCGTACTTCCCTTCTGGACGGCTGAACGGGCACCCACATGGAACGAAGATCTGAGGGGCGCAATCCTCGGCATCACCCAATCGACCACGGCGATAGACCTCCTCCAAGCCATCACGGAAGCCACCTACCATCGGATCGCTCAAATTGCCGAGTCGCTGACAGGCAAGGCAGCCAACCCTCCGAAATATTTCGTTTCCGGCGGAATCCAACACTCCAAGTCCGCCCTGCAAAGGCTGGCCGACATTCTCAACCAACCCCTCCACCCGAATCCCGAGCCCGAGGCCTCGATTCGGGGAGCCGCGGTTTTTGCGATGGAAAAACTGGGCATGCCCATCGAGCCGCTCCCCGTCCTCGCCCCGCTCCGCCCGCGCAAAGCGATCGCCCAGCGCTATGAGGAAGCACGTGTCCGCCAGGTTGCACTCGAACGCCTGCTCCAAAAGCAGAAATAAAAAAGCGCGGAACGCACAAGGCGCTCCGCGCGATCTTAAAATCAGCGGCTACACTGCTATCCCTGGGTGGGCAGGTAACGCCTGCGGCGCACCTTCAACTGCGCCAAGGACTTCATCAAAGAGATCTGAGCGGTTGCAACCTCTTGGTTGGCCAACAACCCCTCCCGAATCGCCTTCTGCGCACGCTCAACGGCTGCCTCGGCGGCAGTCTCGTCGATGTGCCGTTCCTCGATCGCCATGTCCACAAGAATGCGAACATTGGTCTGAGTGATCTCAGCGAAGCCCTCGCCGATAGCGAGGTGCGTGAGTTCCCCGCCTTTGGTGACAATCAGCTCCCCAGGGAGAATTCTTGTCATCAAAGGGACGTGCATCGGGTACACGCCCATGTCCCCTAACTCAGCGGGAACCAGCACCATCTCCACATCATCCCGGTAAGCCACCTCCTCGGGGGTAATGATCTCTAATTTGAGTGTAGCGGCCATCGGTCAATAAAGGTCTCTGGCTCTGCGCGCCCCCGCCCTTTCAATGGGCGGGAAGGCGGACGCAGAGGCCTGCTAGGCGGTCACCATGTCGATTCCACCCTTCATGTAAAACTCAGACTCGCCCACGCTGTCGTGCTTGCCGTCCAGAATCTCGCGGAAGCCCCGGATGGTCTCCGAGATCGGAACGTACTGCCCGGGAGTCCCCGTAAAGACCTCGGCAACATGGAACGGCTGCGAAAGGAACCGCTGGATCTTACGCGCCCGGAACACGGTGAGCTTGTCCTCAGGGGAGAGCTCGTCCATGCCCAGAATGGCGATGATGTCCTGCAAGTCCTTGTAACGCTGAAGAACGCGCTGCACGCCGCGGGCAACCGCATAGTGCTCTTCGCCCACGATTTCGGGCGCGAGCGCCTTGGAGGTCGAGGCGAGCGGATCCACCGCGGGGTAAATCCCCAACTCGGCAATCGAACGCTCGAGAACGATAGTGGAGTCCAAGTGAGCGAACGTGTTCGCGGGAGCCGGGTCAGTCAAATCGTCCGCAGGAACGTAAACCGCCTGGAAGGACGTTACAGAACCGTGGCGTGTCGAAGTGATACGCTCCTGAAGCTGACCCATTTCCGCAGCGAGTGTTGGCTGGTAACCCACTGCCGACGGAGTACGGCCAAGCAAGGCTGACACCTCTGAGCCCGCTTGCGAGAACCGGAAAACGTTGTCCACGAAGAGCAGCACGTCTTGGTTTTTCTCGTCACGGAAATACTCGGCCATCGAGAGCGCGGAAAGCGCGACCCGCATACGTGCGCCGGGAGGTTCGTTCATCTGGCCGTAGACCAAAGCCACCTTGGACTCTTCAATCTTGTCGAGGCGGATGACCTTCGAGTCAGCCATTTCATGATAGAGATCGTTGCCTTCACGGGTGCGTTCACCCACGCCGGCAAACACGGAGTAACCACCGTGCCCCTTGGCGATGTTGTTGATCAGCTCCATGATCACCACCGTCTTACCGACGCCTGCGCCGCCGAACGCGCCGACCTTGCCGCCCTTTGTGAAGGGACAAATCAAGTCAATAACCTTGATCCCAGTCTCAAGAATCTCAGCACGAGTGTCCTGATCGACTAGAGGAGGAGCGGGACGATGAATCGGATAGCGCTTTGTGTGCGGCACGGGGCCGCGCTCGTCCGTCGGGTCCCCGGTGACGTTGAAGATACGCCCAAGCACGCCTTCGCCGACCGGCACCGTGATCGAATCACCGGTCGCCCTCACGGGAATGCCGCGCTTCAAACCCTCAGTGGAGCTCATCGCAATGGCGCGCACCCACCTGTTGCCAAGGTGCTGCTGCACCTCCAACACCAAACGGGTGGACTGGCCGTTGACGTCAAAATGAATTTCTAAAGCCTCCAGCAAGTGGGGCATTTTGACGGAGCCGCTGAAATCAACGTCAACGACAGGACCGATCACCTGTACGATCGTTCCAATATTTTCTTGGGCGGTTGTGGAGTCAGACATGGAAAGTTTGCTGCTAGGGAATTTAGGAGAGAATCATCTGGGCCGTCGCGATTTCAAGAATCTCGGTGGTGATGCTTGCCTGCCTGACCTTGTTGTACTCCAAGGTGAGGTCTTTGATGAGCTGTTTGGCGTTGTCGGTGGCGCTCTTCATTGCGACCATCCGGGCGGAGTGCTCGCTTGCGCGCGACTCCAAAAGGAAGTGGAACACCTTGAAGAAGATGAAGTGCGGAAGCAAGGAACCGAGGAAGTCAGACTGGTTCGGCTCAAGAATGTACTCCGTAGTGTCTGGGATCGGCCTTGTGTCCGACGCACCGTCACCATCCTCTAGTGCAACCCGCCCGATCTCAAAGGACCGTACAGGGACCACCTGGTGACGCACCACAGATTGGGTGAGCGTGTTTACAAAGTTCGTATATAGTACGGTCACCCGGTTGACCTTGCCGTTCACAAACTGATCCATACAAAACTTGGCGACAGCCTCCGCATTGAAGTACGAGAAGTTGTCCTTGATCTCGAAGTCGGCCAAGACGGTGCACTTGCACCTGACTAGAAACTGAAGTCCTTTGCGTCCAACGCAAACAAAGTCGGTGTTGGCAGGGTCAAATTGAGATACCTCCCTCAACAAGTTTGTGTTGAGCGCGCCGCATAGGCCCTTGTCGGTTGAGATCAAAAGCACCAACTCCCGACCGCCGCTCCGCTCCTGCAGGAGCGGATGTGCAAAGGATTCGTCATCCGCCGGCAATGAAGAGAAAGGCAGAAGCAGACGCGCCAACTCTTGGGCGTAGGGACGGCTCGCGATCGCAGCGGTCTGTGCCTTCCTCATCTTTGAGGCCGCCACCATCTGCATCGCCTTGGTGATCTGGGCCGTATTCTTCACCGACTTGATGCGTCGGCGAATGTCTCTAGTGTTGGCGGCCATCGGCTTTAGGCTTTGTAGCCCTGTTTAAACTCGTTGAGTGCAGCCTTGAGGTCCGCAGTAAGTTCGTCGTTGATCGCGCCCTTCTCGCGGATCTTCACCAAGAGAGCGTCCTTGCGGGTGACGATGAAGTCCTGAAGCTTTGTTTGGAAGTCCTTGACGTGCACCACCTCGACGTCGTCGAGATAGGCGTTCTGCATGGACCAGAGAACAACAACCTGCAGTTCCACCGGAAGCGGACGGTACTGGGTCTGCTTGAACAGCTCCACAATACGCTGCCCTCGGTCGAGAGTCGCCTTCGTCTTGGCGTCCAAGTCAGAGCCGAACTGGGCAAAGGCCGCGAGTTCGCGGTACTGCGCCAAGTCCCCCTTGATCTTACCAGCCACCTGCTTGGTCGCCTTGATCTGTGCAGCGGAACCCACGCGACTGACAGACAAACCCACCGACACTGCCGGACGGATGCCCTGGTAAAAAAGGTCGGTCTCCAGATAGATCTGACCGTCTGTGATGGAAATTACGTTCGTCGGGATATAGGCGGAAACGTCACCAGCCTGAGTCTCGATGATTGGCAGAGCAGTCAGGGAGCCGTTACCAGCCGCCTCGCTGATACGCGCACTGCGCTCCAAAAGCCTGGAGTGGAGGTAGAACACGTCACCCGGATACGCCTCACGGCCCGAGGGACGCTTCAGCAGGAGGGAAACCTGTCGGTAGGCGACCGCATGCTTGGAAAGGTCATCAAACACAATCAGCGCGTCCATGCCGTTGTCCATGAACCACTCGCCCATGGCGCACCCGGCAAAGGGGGCGAGGTACTGGTTGGTCGCGGTGTCCGAGGCGGGAGCGGACACGATGATCGTATACTGGAGCGCTCCAGCGTCCTCTAGCACGGCAATGGTCCGGGCAATGTTGGCGTTCTTTTGCCCCACGCCAACGTAGATGGAGTAGACGGGCCTGAACCCAGCCTTGCCTTCGTTCTGCTTGTTGATCCGAGCGTTGTTGATGATAGTGTCGATCGCAATGGTCGTTTTACCAGTGGCACGGTCTCCGATGATCAACTCCCGCTGGCCGCGACCAATTGGAATCATCGCATCAATGGCCATGATCCCGGTGTTGAGCGGCTGGGACACCGACTGGCGCTTGATGATGCCCGGGGCGATCTTCTCGACCGGATACTCCACCTTAGAGCCCACCGGTCCCTTGCCGTCGATGGGTTCACCCAGCGTATTCACCACACGACCGAGCAACTCGCGCCCAACCGGAACGGACAAAAGCTTTCCAGTCGTTTCAACCTCCATGCCCTCGGTGATCAGCTTGTCGTCGCCTAGCAAGATCGCACCGACTTCGGTTTCTTCGAGATTTAGAGCGATGCCGTACAGGCCGCCCGGGAACTTGATCATCTCGTTGAGCATCACATTGCTCAGGCCTTCGATTCGTGCCACGCCGTCCCCGACTTGGCGCACTGTACCGACGTTTGAACGCACCGCACCGGTCTTGAGCCCGGAGATGGTCGTGGCGATTTCTTGGAGAATGTTGCTCATGGATTACTGAATGCTAAGTAAATTTGGATATTTGAAGGAGGAAGACGCCTCCCGTGAACGACTAAACGGAAAGCTCGGCCTGCAAACGATTTAAACGCTCACGCACGCTCGCGTCGTACACATCGCTCCCGATCTTGACGCGAATCCCAGCAATGAGGGACGGATTTACCGAATAACTAAAAGTGGTCTCAGACCCAAAGCGGGTTGTCAGAGAATTCTCAACAGTGACAACCTCCGCGGGACTCAGCGCCTCCGCGCTTTCAACGAACGCCGCATGGCTTTCCAACTCAAGTCGAACCAACCGGTGGAACTCGTGCAGTATCTCTGCGCTTCCAGCCGGGCGCCGTTCCAGAACAGAGGCCAGTACGGCCCGCACTTTGCCCTGATCCAGGCGACCGCCTGTATGCACGGCGCTGAACAGCATCCGTGCGCCTTTGCGTGCGATTTTACTGACCTTCATAAGGTGATTGGAGAAAGTTTGTCGAAGCCTACTAGGCGGCTATCTCGCGGTTAGCTTCTTCGGTAAGACGCCTCTGATC
>CANJYI010000026.1 GCA_947478975.1 Chthoniobacteraceae bacterium | reverse complement strand
TTCCTCAG
This sequence comes from Chthoniobacteraceae bacterium, assembly GCA_947478975.1. Taxonomy (GTDB): domain Bacteria; phylum Verrucomicrobiota; class Verrucomicrobiia; order Chthoniobacterales; family Chthoniobacteraceae; genus Chth-196. The sequence goes on along the minus strand of CANJYI010000026.1, from coordinate 13,440 downwards.
GCACTCCTCAACGTACTAAAAATGACCAAGTTGAATGGAAGAATTTACCACGTTGGTCCACTTGCGATGTTGAACCATGGTTTCTACAGTTACAATCCCACTCTTTTTTGTGATTTTTATGGCGACAATGGATGTATTATTGAAGAAATTTGGATTGAATCCATGCGGTTCCTTGATGTTAATAACAGAAAACGTCTATGTATACTAAATATCCCAAAGCACGATAGATTCGACTTTTATTCTTCATTTTCTAAAACACCTCAATTCGCCTGTCTTGAATATTGCTTGCATACAGTTATCATTAGACAACACAAGACAGAACATGTTGTTTACCCAATTCAACAAAAGTATCGCGATGTAGAAAAGTGGCGTTGACAACATCCCTGTTGGATTGCAATTTCGTCTGCAAATGGTCTCCTATGTGTTTGTAACGTGGGCAGTCAAAATATAACGTGCGCTTCTGCGTTGCGTTTTTAGATTAGGCCATTGAGGGGTCCCTAAAGCAGATAGCGCTGTTCGTGTGCGCGGTCCCCTGTTTCTAAGATAGGCACGATTTGGTGGCCACCGTTGCAAATCGAGATGTGTTGAAACTCCGGACACGATTGGAATCTCACACGCCACTCGCTAAGATTCAAAACTGCGAAGATTTTTGATGCGATACATTAGCGCGGCATTAGGAAGTAAGCGGTACGCCAAGCCCCCCTTGACGTCAGCGGATTTTCTCTCGCCGTTTACGCCGCCGCGGCGATCGGACACACCTGCTCCGCAGCCCAATCTCCGGGCGTCAGTTCCCCAAGGGTCCAGTTCGTGGCTCGGGGCAGACGCGTGAGCACATCCTTTAAGTAGGCGAAGGGATCGAGCCCACGGCGGCGGCAGCATTCTATCAGCGTGTACACGATCGCGCTCCGGTTCACCGCATGCGCCTCTCCAATGAACAACCAGTTTTTCTTCCCCACAGCCGTCGGCCGGATCGACCGTTCACAAGGGTTGTTGTCGATCACTACCCGCCCCTCGGAAGCATACGTTTCAAACTCCTCCCACCGCTCAAGGGCGGGCGCTATTGCTTTCCCAACGTTGCTTTTGGGGAGGATTTGTCTGCGCATTTGAAGCCGCAATAGCACCTTTTTCAGCCGCCTTAAAATCGGGATGCTCTCCGCCAACCTTCGAGCCTCCCTTAATGCCGGACCTACCCGCTCGTACTTCAACCGCTTCTCCAACGCGTAAAGATGTCGGATTTGAAGCAGGATAAATCCCTCCAACCTCGGACTTTCCTCCTGCGCATCAAAAAAGCCGCGCCTTTCCATAGCCGGGATCCAAGTGCCGCACGAGAGTTTCGTCCACCTGCACATACCCGTTGGAAAAAACTTCACGGCGGATCTCCTTGTAAATGGGCTCCAGCCAGTCGGCGGCCAACTCCACCCACCTCACCATCGTCTGCCGGGGCAACCACGCCTGATGGCGGCTCCAATGTATTCGCCCAGCGAACAACATCTACCGGTGAGTCTGCCTGTGCGGCAGTCTTCCCGGCATGCCGCGTTTCTCGTCAAACAGCCGCCGCCACCGCAGCGCGTCGGGAATCCACAACCTCCTCTCTCTCTTCCATTCCAGCACCTTGTCCCGGGCGCAGTTTGTCCAGACAGAGGGCCTTTTGCCTCGCCACGCTGCGCAGGCATCTCAAAACCCACCGGACCCAGACTCCGCGCACCTCTCAAAGCACCGGGCCTCTTGCTTTTCTCGAACTGGCACCGGCGTCCCTCCCTCCGGCCTCCTCCCCACAACGTGGTGACTACCGACTCCATCTCAAGGTCGGCGTTGTTTTGGAGATCCCGCAGGGCCAAGCGGCATGCACCTCTCTTATCTTGCAAACATCAGCCGATCCCAAATAGACAAACCCCGCGTCCAAAGTGGTGCACTTTGAATTGCCCGCTGACAGAAAAAAGCCTGCCTCGGCTTGGACGATTTGCCCATCCGTTCAGGGCACCGAATCCCCCTTTGGCTGTTTGGCTTTCTGTACTGAGCCGAAGCACCTCAGATTTTCCAGTGAATGTTTCCCAGTGCGCTCCTCCCGCAGGGGCAGGCCTACAGCCAGCGGGAAGTGCCCCTATTGAAATGGATCAACGGTCGAAATTCCCAACCCTGCAAAGTCTCTGGTGTTTCGGGTGGCCAGCGTGAGGCCGAATTCGAAAGCCGTGGCTGCGAGGAGGGAATCCATGACTGGCAGTGGACGGCGAGAACACATTTCCCCACATCGGCCTGCAATTTCGCGTGTAATCCCAATCGTGCAACTGGCGTAGTCTACCCGTAGCCGCTGCAACCAAACTTCGAGCGTGTCACATTGCTCGGGAGATTTCTTTCTGAGAAGTTCGATTCCCTTTCGGATTTCCCCAAGCGAAAGCACACTAATGTAGTGGGCATCTCCCCTTCCCTGAGCGCCCAGCTAGCGACCTTGGAATCGCAGCGTGGCCCCTTCCGCAATTCACTTAAAATGTGGGTGTCGATGAGGAAGGGCATCAAAGGTTCAGTGGGCGGGATTCAGTTTCCCGGCTTCGTTCGAGGTCCAATTCCACGCCCGAAGCCGCTGCATTGTCGTGGTTTCTCAAAAAATCGATGAGGGAAACCGCCTGGATTGGCTGAAGGCACACCTCGCGAAGAATGCGCCGGTGCTCCTCCTCAACGGCCACCCCATGCAGACGCGCCCGTTCCTTCAGTCGGTCGACGATGATTGGCTCAAGATTACGAACAAGAAGCTGGGGCATATCCCAAGGTGATATCGACGCTATCAAGAACCAAGCGCCTTCCATTCCATTCACGGATTCAATTCCCTCCTAAACACTCCCCTCCGCGATGCCTGAGTGCAGCAGCAAGCGCAACCTGCATAGAGCTTCATCTCTTTTTGAAATCCGGTTGCGAAAAGTGGTCGCCTGTGTTATACTTTGGTATAATTTAATTCACGCTATGCACACCGCTTCCCTTCGCAAAGTTGGCGGCTCGATAATGATGGCCCTCCCGCCTGCAATCCTCAATTTACTTCAACTACACGCAGGGGCGACAGTCGGTCTGGCCGTGGAGGAAGGCCGCTTGGTCGTGTTACCCACGCAGCCAACAAGATATACCCTGGAGGAACTGCTGGCTCAATGCGACGCCTCGGCCGAGATGAGCACGGAAGATTTTACATGGTTGGAAGGTCTGCCTGTGGGTAACGAACTGCTGTAATGGAGCGCGGCGATATTTACTTGGTGTCATTGGATCCGACATCGGGCCATGAACAGCAAGGGACACGTCTCGTCTTGGTTGTGTCGCCGTTGAGCTTTAACAGGCTGACTAAGACTCCCATAGTGCTGCCCATTACAAGCGGAGGGAACTTCGCGCGGACTGCTGGCTTTGCTGTGTCGTTGGCGGCTGTAGGAACAAAGACCAAGGGCGTTGTCCGATGCGACCAGCCTCGCGCCCTTGATTTAAGTGCCCGCAACGCCCGCAAGTTGGAGCGGGTGCCAACGGCGATTATGGATGAAGTACTAGCGAAGCTTACCCCCATTTTTGATTGAAAGGGGGGTAGAAAAGGCAGGAAAGGCCATTACTGCCTGTGAGGCATGGGGCTGCCTGAATTCAACGGCGATTGCCTGGGAAGTTTCCTCCTGCACTGGCCTGCCAAGGACCGAGGTGACAATATGGCTCCCCCTCCGTCCTCAGCCCCCGATTTTAACCGTGGCGAAAGACCTTCGCTCTCAAACGGAAGCGGTACGCCACACACGGCACTACTTTGAGACCTTCCGCCGGGGGAGCGGGTACTCCGCAAGGAACTTCGCATTGCTCTTCACCCAGGACGGATCGTCGTAGGATTTCAGGCCGCCGGAGGCATGCTGCAGGTGGATCGGGAAGACTCAGACTCCCAGCACCAGCCATTGTGCAGCCAAGACATCGGGTCCCATACATCGAAACTGCTACTGGACTGGGGGAGCGCCGAGAGGTTGATTGCCGGAGGCGATCTTACAATTCCCCCTTGGAAATCCTTCCTAAGCGCCGCCAAAATGGAGTGCACTCCACTTTTTCTCCAAAACAAATGGAGTGCACTCCATTCACTCATGGGTTCGCGGGTTTTTGAACTTAGCCTACAGATGGTCCGGCAGACTCACCGGTCATTTTGGCGGCAACTAATGAGCCAAGCACCCTTTCACAACCGTTGCACGGTGATTGCCGGGCAAACGGGCGCCGAGCCCCGTCAGGATCGGCGCGCCGCCTCATGGCCTCAGGAGAAAAGTTTTGTGACAGGCTTGGCCTTCACCAGTTCACGGGGCTGGTTGAGATGGTTGTGCACAATCGTCTCCGGATCAATTCCGCAGGCGTGATACATTGTCGCCAAAAGCTCCATCGGGTGCACCGGATCCTCTGCTGGGCTGCTCCCCGTCTTGTCACTCTGTCCGTGCACATAGCCGCGCTTGATCCCGGCACCCGCGATCAGCGAGGAGTAACAATAAGGCCAGTGGTCGCGACCGTCTGCACTGTTTCCGTTGCCGGAGGTGCTGACGCCCTTGATGGGCGAACGGCCGAACTCGCCGACGGCCACCACGAGCGTTTCGTCCAGCAACCCGCGGGAATCCATGTCGGCGAAGAAGGCTGACAGCCCTTGGTCCAGCATCGGCGCTGACTTGGTCTTCATCCGGTCGGTGAGGCCGGTGTGGTGATCCCAGGAATGGTTGTCGGAGTTGGCAACCTTGGGCCAGATCACCTCGACCACCCGAGTTCCTGCCTCCACCAACCGCCGGGCAAGAAGGCAGCTCTGCCCGAAAGTGTTGCGTCCGTAGCGGTCGCGCATTTCGGAGGTTTCCAGGGACAGATCGAAGGCCTTGCGCGCACGGCCCGAAACAATGAGGTTCAGGGCCCGCTGGTAGTAGTCGTCCAGATTGTAACGCTCCACGGCCTTCTCGACCTCGGGCATGGAGGCCTCGATCACGGAGCGCAGTTCTGCGCGCCGCTGCAAACGGAGGGCGAAGACCTCCGGAGGGAGCTTGAGGTCGTCCACGGCGAGTCGCTCCATCTTGAGCATGTCCAAGTCGTCCCCGGGAGGGTAGAGCGTGTAGGGATCGTATGCCTTTCCAAGGAAGCCTGCCGTTCCGCCCTTGCCCACGACATTGCTCTCCTGCAAGGGACGCGGAAGCATCACAAAAGGCAGCATCGGCTCGGCCGAAGGCTTGAGACGGACGATGTTCGATCCAAAATTCGGATAGTCCTTCGCATCGGGCGGCTCCAACTGACCGGAGGGGCTCACCTTGTCGGTGGTGTAGCCCGTCATGATCTGGTAGATCGCGGCGGTGTGGTTGAAGAGCCCGTTGGGCGTGTAGGCCATCGAACGGATCTGGGTGAACTTGTCGTTCACCTTGGCCAACTGCGGCAGCATTTCCGTGTAACGCACCCCCGGGATCTGGGTCGAAATCGAGCCGAATGCGGAGCGGATGTTGTCCGGCACGTTTTCCTTCGGATCCCACAAGTCGATGTGGCTGGGCCCGCCCTGCAGATAAATCATGACGACACTCTTGGCCTTCCCCCACCCCGGACCGCCCTTGCCCCCAGCCTCCGCCGCCTTCGCCTGGAGGTTGAGCATCGTGCCCAGCGACATCCCAAGGATCCCGCTGCCGCCAAGGCGCAACAGGTCGCGCCGGGCCATTTTAAGTTCTGAATTACAAAGATCGCTGCAATTGCCGCCGGGGAGATGGATCATAAAAGGTTTTGTGTTGGGGGTTCTTTTTTAGGGGGCGATAAGAAAACGAATGTCTGGGAGCGGAAGGGGCCGTGGAGGATGCAGCGTGGGATATCTCTCTACACTTGCACTATCTGTTGAACAGAAAAGCAGGATTATTAATGAGGGCCCAAGCCAAATCCTGGACGACGGTCAGCCGTTTGTCCGTGATCTGGCGCTTGCTCGCTTCGGCATCGATCCGAAGCTGGACGAGGATCGGATCCAAGCGGATCGGGGCAGAAGCCTTTTCCAGACTGGCCTTCATCTCGGTGTGTCTGGGGTCCGGTGCCAGGGCAACCTTCGACTCAACCGACTCACGGTGAAGCCTCCAGTATTCGGGGGACCTTGAGCGGATGAAGTCCGCCAAAAACGCGGCCTCAGCCGGGGCCCGCTCCGCAGTCGGCTTGGCCACCGCTGCGGTGACGGCGGCAGGAACACCCTCGTGCAAGGGATCCGGCGCTGTGGTGAAATAAACGCGGAACCGACCGATGAGGAGCCCGTCGTTGGATTTTTGCGCCAGGCGCAGCGTCACCTTCTGGGCCCCTTCGGCGTTGAGCGCCTCCTTGAATTGGAAAGCCGCAACCTGCCGGCGCCCGGTACCGCCAGCCACCGCCCACCCGTTCTGGGCGTCGTCTTCCTTGCCGTCGATGGCGGATGCCGCCGGAAACTTCGCCTGTTCGTGCGAGGCCCAGGCCTTGGCCAGTGCCGCGACCTTTTCGCCGGCAGGCTTGGCTGCATCAGCGTATTTCAGGGCGATTTCGCTAAGGATAAAGTTACCATCCTTCGCCCGCCCGGGTCCGTACATCGGGGAGGCCGGATCCGGCAGCACCTCCAGCAAAATCCCGGTGACCCCCTTGATCTGCGTCGTGAACGTGAGCGTGTAGTCCCCCTTTGTTTGGGCGCCGGAGGAAACCACAGTGCCGTCCTTCTGGACCTCCAGTTTGACCTGCCCCGCAGCTGTGGCGCTCTGGGCCGTCAGCAGCGACCATTGCACGGGATCGGCCGCAGGCTGTCTTGCAACAGTCCAACCGGCAAGGCGCTCCGGGATCGCTTCGTCCCATCCCTTTAGACCAAGGGCTGCCCGAGCCTCGCGCTCCTTGCGCACGGTCTCGCGCTCCTCCCTGACGAACTTCGTCTCTAGTTCATAACGGTCCAAATTGGCCTTCGCCGCGGCGACAGCATCGGTGCGCTCCTTTTCCATTTTCACAATCAACGGTGCTTGTTCCTTCTCCTTGGCTTCCCAGGAGACAAGCACCGCCTTGTGGTCCACGTCCACCTGGCCCATGACCTTTTGGGTGGCCTCCTGCTCCCTTGAAGTCGCCTCACGCGAGAGGACGCGAAGGAACAATTCGTTGACCAGTTTGGAATCGTCCTTTTCCTTGAGCACGAGTTTGGCGAGTTCGTTCTTGGGATCTTGGATGGCGCCGGAAACCGTGGCCCCGCTCAGCAGCGCCATGACCGAACCCAGCCGCAGATCACTGCTGCGCTCGCACTCGCAGGTGCTCTCGCGGGCGGGCTTGCCAAGGGTTGCCAGAAATCCGCCGGCCCCCTCGCTGCTGGAATCGACCATCTGGGCAGCACGCTTGAGACCCCCACCACCCGGCAAAACCGGCTGCGATCCCGTCACGGCGAACACCGAATCAAAGAGGGTTTCCGCCGAGAGCCGCCGGGCCACCGCATGCGAATAATTCACGGTGTCGTCCGCGTTCCACTTGTTGGTGGAAACCGAAAGCTGGTAGGTGCGGGATTTGCAGATGGCTCGGAAAACCTCCTGCGTGTTGAATCCTCCCTGCACGAAATCCTGGGTCAGCTTCTCCAGCAACTCCGGATTGGACGGCGGGTTTCCCGCGCGAATGTCGTCCAGAGGCTCGATGATCCCCCTCCCCAGCAAATACCCCCAAATCCGGTTCACGTAGCTGGACGCAAAATACCGGTTATCGGCTGCGGTCATCCACTGCGCCAGCTGCTCCCTTCTGGAGGCCTTTTCGGCGGCCACGAACTTGGCCGGATATGGAAACTGAGGCTCGGTGACCTTCGATGTACGGTCGTGCTTGATCTGGCCAGCTGGGTTTTCCTTGACGATCTCGTACAGGGGCTTTGCTCCTTCGACGGCGGTTCCACCGAGCTTGCGGCCGTTGCTGGAGGGGTCCTCCTCGAAACTGACCTGCGCGAAATAAGCCGCCGTCTGGTAGTACTGGTCCTGGGTCCAGCGCTCAAACGGGTGATCGTGGCACTTGTTACAGTTGAAGCGGGTCGCGAGAAACAGGTGAGTGGTGTTCTCCATGGTCTCAGCCGGTTGGCGCAGGATTTTCCAGTAGCTGGCGGGAGGATTGTCCTTGTTGGAACCGCTGGCGGTCAGAATGGCGTGGGCGAACTGGTCGTAGGGCGTGTTTTTTTCGATGTTCGAACGGATCCACGCGCGGAACCCTTCGGCGCCCTCTTTCCCGAGGAACTTGGAGTTCACCTGGAGGAGGTCGCTCCACTTGTTGGTCCAGTGCTCGATGAAATCCACGCTCCCCACGAGCGAATCAATCACCTCGTCCCGCTTGATGTGCGTTTCGCGAGGGTCCGCCAGGAAGGCGCGGAGTTTATCCGCTGAGGGAGGGAGGCCGGTCAGGTCGAGAGAAACGCGCCTCAGAAACTCGCCATCGGTGGAAAGTCCGGAGGGCTCGATCTGCATGCGCTTCCATTTCGCAGCGACCAGTTCGTCGATGCGGCCGCGGGTGACGGGCTCCTTCCACTGAAAGCCGGAACGGTCCCCCATAACGGTGACCGTTGTGGCCGCGTAGTTGCCCTCATACCGCGCAAGCATGGGCGACTCGCCGCGGCGGAGCGTGGTGATCAGGCCGGCGCCGTCCACCATGGACACGTCGGTGTTGCCGCTTTCTACGAAAGCCTCGTTGGACACGTCCCGGCTGCCGCCGTCCGCATAAAAAGCAACCACCCGCAACTGCTGACGGCTCCCAATTTGTTGTACGACGGGATTTTTGGGAAACAGCTCGATCCGCACCACACGCGAGGCCTCCATCTTCAGCTTGGAGCCGCCGGCAATCCATTCGCGAAGGATGTGGTAATACTTTTCGTCGGGAAGCATCCGGCGCCCGCCTTCATGCGGCACTTCCGCGATGGCCTTGAGCAGCATGAGGCTGTCGTCGGGCGAGGCCACCGTCACGCGTCGGCTGGCCATGTCGTCGGTGAGGGAGCGCAGATCGTATTCTGGGTCGTAGCCCCTGAGGGAAAGTTTGAAGCCGGCTTTGCCGTCCTTGGCCCCGTGGCAGGTGCCCTGGTTGCACCCAAGCTTGGTCATCACCGGGTTTACATCCCGCACAAAGTCCGATTCAAAGGCGCCCTTCGCCCCCGAAACAACGACGGGGACCGACTGGGTCAGGCCGCCGAAGGTGACGCGCACCTCGCAAGATCCGTCGGCCTTGGGATGCACCTGCCCGGCCGGCGTGAGCTCGGCGACAGGCGCTGACAATTCGACTTTTGCAGACCGGGTGATGTCCGCCGTCTCGCCACCCTCGTACTTGGCGGAAATCAAAAGCTGGACGTAGTCGTTGCGACGCCGGATCTCGACCTTCGAGGGCAGCACTTCAATCGAGAGGAGCTTGCGCCCCTGGGGCAGAACCTCCGCCCCCTCGACAGGCTTTTGCTGCAGGCGGATCCCACCCTTGGCCACGTTTGCGGCACCCGAGGCAGGCGTTCCGCTGAGGGGAACGGAGTCAAACTCGGCGCGGACCGCACCAGTGCGGGAGTCGAGGACCCGGATTTTACCGTCCCCGCCGGCCACCGCCACGGAGGCTCCATCGGGCTGGAAGGCGACCGCATAAACGGGGGTCTTATCGAACTTCACCGAAAAGACCTGCTTCCCTCCGTTGGCCTCGAAAGCCTTCAGCTTTTCCTTCTCCTCAGGGGTCTGATCACGCACCGCCTTTGCGCTGATTGCCGAAATATCCGGGGGTAACGAAAGGCTCCCATCCGTCGAAAAGACCGCCACCTCGCCGGTGCCGTCCAAGGCGCTCCCCGCCACAAACAGGTCCCCCTTGCGAGAGAACCGTGTGGAGAAGATCCTCCCGTTCATTTCGGGATACTTTTTAAGCAAGTTTGCGTTGTCGCCGATCTTGCGGGCGGTGGTGCGAAAGATGCGGAACAGCTGGGGGGCGCCATCCGCGCCACCTACGAGGATGGAGTCGCTGGAGGGATGCCTTTCGACTGCATTCATCCCGCCCCGGAGCGCGCCGGGTGTGATGGAGGTGATGTTGTCGACAAAGCGTTCTCCGGCGAGCTCGCTGAGTTTTGCGGTCATGTCCCGCCCCACGGAGACCACGTGGTCGCCCTTTTCAGAAAAGGCGGTGTCGAGCACCCAGTCATTATGGGAACCCATTTGAAAAACCTGTTTGCCCGTCTCGGCCTCGATGGCGCGGACGGTGTTGTCGGCGCAGCCAAAGGCCACCAGTTTGCTGTCCGGGGACCAGCTGGCCCCGTAAAGGGTGTCCCAGCCGGTGGGCGCCGAGACCTTGAGTTTCTGTGATGCAACCTCCCAAACCTGCACCTCGCCCAACCGGGCGGGATCGCCCGCGGCAACTGCCAGCCACTTGCCATCCGGGGAAAACCGGACGGATTGAATCCGCTCGGACAACCCGACCAGACGGGCCTTGATGCCTTTACCGTCAGCCTGATGCAGGAGCACCTCGTGGAATCCCGCCACCGCCAGGAGCGAACCGTCCGGCGAGTAATCGATGGAACTGACCACAGGCAGGCGCTCGTACTGCGGCGGATGAGCCGCGTCGAAATGACGTTTCGCATCAGCCGGCGTGTCATCCTTTGCGCCCTCGGTGATCCAACGGCGGAGCAGTGCGATCTCGTGTTCGGCGAGGGGCGGCTTGTTTTTTGGCATTTCAGCCGAGCCGTTGTGCGGAGTGATCTGCTCTAGGAGCGATCCCTTGGCGGGATTCCCTGGAACAATCGCTACCCCGTCCTTCTCACCGCCCGCCAATAGCTTCTGAAAGTCGGTCATCGTGTAGCCGCCCTTGAGTTTGGCCGGCTGGTGACAGCCCTGACAGTTGGCCTGCAAAAGAGGGCGGACGTCCCCGTAGTAGCTCACGGGCGCCCCCGGCGCGCGGTTGGCGACAAAACCAGAAGCCGAGTGCAGCCCTAGGCAGAGAGCAGTCCCAAAAAGGGTCGAAAGGACGGAGAGCAGGCGGGGCTTGGGCGGACGGGATCTGGGAGGAATCATAGGACGCGGAATGAGGGGAGTCAGGGCGCGCTTTCCAAGTTCTGTCTGGAGCTAGACTGGGCCCTTTTTCAAGAAAACGGTTCAGTTTACTCTAGGCCGAAAAGCGCAGTGCATGACTACACAATTCATGACCTGAAAACCTTCTCTTTCTTAGAGAGGGCCGGCGGTGGAACTCGTTTGCTCCCCCGGCCGGGCCAACTTATTTTCAGTCCGCCTTCCACACTCTTTTCATGGCTAACCTTCGTGCAGTAAGGCAGAGTGCCGCGCTGGCTTCCTTTCATGGACTTTTTCACCCAACTCCTCGATTTTCTCAAAACCTACGGCGCCCCTGTAGTGCTCCTTTGGTCGCTTGTGGAGACGGACTTGGTGTTTCTGGTGGTGGGGGCCCTCGCCAGTTCCGGCGCAATCAGCCCACTGGTGGGCTTCCCCGCAGCGATCCTTGGCGCCCTCACGCACGACTCCTTTGTCTTTTGGCTTGCGAGAAACCGTGCCAATTGGGTGCGTTCGCGTAAGGCCTACCAGAAATTTTCCGCTTCGGTCGAAAAGCTCGCAAACAAGACAGGCCCCTGGCAACTGGCGCTTTGTCGGCCCCTTTACGGCACCCGGTATCCTGCGGTCATTTACTGGGGACTCCGGGATCTGTCCTACTTCAGATTTTTAGCATATACACTGGTAGGGTTGCTTCCCTGGACACTGATGCTTGCTGCCATTGGGTTCCAACTCTCTGGCCACATCGACCAGTTTGATGACTGGCTGGGGGAGGCCAAGAATGTCATCTTCGGGGGCGTTCTAACCGTTTTTGGTCTGTTGTACCTTCGCCACAGGCTGACCCGGAAGGGGCTTCCTGCCGTCGAGCCCCCCTCCCCCTGCCCGCTCCCGCAGGCCGGATTGGACGCGTCACAGGCAGCCGTCCCCCTGGACGACAAGGGATCCCCCACACCGCAGGAAGCGGCGCATCCCACGGGGCGTTCCAGTTGATCCCCCCTGAGCGTCCCGGCGCCCATGCTCACGAAGCTGAAAGTTGCGCAGTTCCGGTGCTTTGAGGCGCACGAGATTTCTTTGGAGCCCGGCATCAACCTGATTGTGGGCCCCAACGCACGGGGTAAAACGTCGCTGCTGGAGGCCGCCTGCGTGTTGCTTCGCCTGCAGTCTCCGCGCACCTCTCGGCTGGCGGAAATCATCCGGCACGGGCAAAGAGGCCTGCTGGCTGATGGCTTTTTCAACGGAGCACACCTCCAGTTTTACTACAGCACCGAACGCAAAAAACTGGCGCTAGACTCGGTCGAACAACGCACCGCAACGGAGTATCTACGGCTGGCCCGGGTAGTCTGGTTTTCCAACACCGATGTGCAGATCATTCGGGATGGGGGCGATACACGGCGCCGCTTTTTGGATTTTGTCGCCATGCAGGTCGATCCGCTCTACCGGAGTGCCCTCCGCGACTACGAACGCGCAGTTCGCTCCCGGAACATCCTGCTCAAATCCCCTGTGCCCCGCTGGAAGGAAATCCACGCCTTCGACGAACCTCTTGTGTCGGCGGGCCTCCGCCTGATCGAAGCGCGCGCCACCCTCACCACTGCCCTCCGCCCCTTGGCGCAACTCGCCCACAGCACCATCAGCGGGGCCCGCGAAAAACTGGATCTGGAGTACGCCCCGAACCCGCCCGAAAACTTTCCGACGGCGCTGGCCTCCGCGCGGCCCGAGGACACACGTCTGCGCCAGACCACGGTTGGCCCGCACAGGGACGACCTCGTGCTCTCACTCAGCGGGCGGCCCGCGACGCTTGGCTCCGAAGGCCAACAACGCACGCTGGTCCTCGCCCTGCGTCTGGCAGCCGCGCGGCTACTGGAGGCCCACTTTGGGGCGCCTCCATTGCTGCTGCTGGACGACATTTTCGGGGAGTTGGACGGTGCACGGCGGGCCGCGCTCTTGGAGCAGTTCCCCAAAAATGCGCAGCAAATTATCACCACCACCCAACGGGAGTGGCTCCCCGCAGGACTCCCCGCCCAGGTGATCGCTCTCCCGTGAAGCAACTTCCCTCCCACACCCTGCACCTCGGAGCAAACAAGGTGACATCACAATCACCCTGCAGTTGATTTGTTGTATGAGACTCGACCTGTGGCTCTGGGCCGTACGCGCCTTCAAAACCCGGCCCCTCGCCGCCGGAGCAATCCGAGGGGGCAAGGTCAAAGTCGAGGAACAACCCGTCAAACCGGCGCATACCGTGCGGGTCGGTCAGGTCATCACGATCCGGATGGATTCGGGAGAGGTCCCGTGGATTCGGACCCTCAAAGCCATCGACTTTCCCACCTCCCGAGTCGGAGCCAAATTGGTGCCCCTCTACATGGAGGACACCACCACTCCCGAGGAGCGTGGAAAATCAGAGCTGCGCGGCTCCCTCCAACCGGGCTTCCGGGCACACGGCAGCGGCAGGCCCACCAAGTCCGAGCGCCGGGCCATCGATCAAATC
>CANJYI010000025.1 GCA_947478975.1 Chthoniobacteraceae bacterium | reverse complement strand
TTCACGGAATTTTGGAGCGGAGGCGTCTCTCCAGGCTGGAATCGACCACTCCGAGGGAGATGCGGTGATCGTTTTTTGCGCGGACATGCAGGATCCGCCGGAGTATATCGCGGAAATGCTTTTCAAATGGGAGGCGGGCGCAGAGGTTGTTTCGGGGATCTTAAATGAGAGAAACGACGATAATTTCCTGAAAACCTTAGGCGCGAAAATAGCTTACAATCTCATTTACCGGTTGACTGACTCGCGGATTCCCCCCAACGCGACCTCCTTTCGGCTTCTGGACAAAAGAGTGGTAACTGTGTTGCGCCAGATGCGGGAGCCTGACAGATATTTCCGTGGACTGGTGCATTGGGTTGGATTTAGTCAGGGGCACTTTGGTTACGATCGAAAAAAACGTTTGGCAGGTGCATCAAACGCCGGGATCTTCCACTGTATCGTATATGCATTGAACGCTATCATTTGCTTTTCGTCGCGACCGATGCACCTAAGCATGTTTTTCGGCATATTTCTTACAGGTCTCTCGATATTCAGTTCGATTGTTTATAGTCTACTGTTTTTTCTGAAGCCTAGATTTTTAGCGCCGCCGCCTCCAGGCACTACGACACTCATCATTCTTGCTTTGTTTCTTGTCGGTATGAATTCGCTTTTTCTGGGCATTATTGGGGAGTACGTGGGCAGAATATATCGACAGGGTAAAAACCGACCTCTCTACATCGTCGCGGAATCCATGAACTTGGATTGCGCTCTGGATAGAAGAAACAGTGATTCCTGATTTTCACAAAAGGCCGCAGTTGATTTGTCTTCGGACATGCTCCGCTTTCGGAGACACTTTCCAAACATTTCTTTTGCGCCTGCCAGAGGCGCTCGGCGTATCGCTTACGGATGGTCGAGGATGTGACCTTTTTCACTTTGCCTAGGCAAAGGCCCTAAAAAACTTCGAAAGCCGTCTTGGTTTGCGCACTCCTCTCTGGGAGCCTTCTCAAAGGATGTCCGAAACCCAACCAACCCGCGAACCCTACCTCCCGGACCCTTCCAGCCGAGCCACCCCCAATCGGTTTCAGCGGTTTCTTTACTGGCTGGCGGGGGCCGACTGGGCGACCTTGCGGCTTTGTCCGGCGGGGGAACGCGAGCGGGTCGCGGTGCTGGGCTCCACCATCCTGGTACCCACTGTGATGGCGTTTTTGGGGATGTTTTTCTTCGCGCGCAGCCGGTCGGCGGATCCCTCGTTTTTTGCCGTTCTCGCCGTCTCGTTGCTCTGGGCCTTTGTGATTCTCAACACGGACCGGACGCTCATTGCGCTCTACCGTCCCTTTCAACCTTTTTGGCGGAGGGCGGTACAGGTGACTTTCGGTTAGGGCTTGCCGGAGTGGTGAGTCTGGTCATTTCCTTCCCCTTCTGTCTGGACCAGTACCGCCCCGCGATCCGGTACCGGTTTCAGACGGAATTGCAGGGGACGCTCAACCAGTTGCGCCAGACCGAAGCCTCGGGCAGCAAGCTGCTGCGGGTGCAGTTGGACGGCATCCGGGAGGGCACGGAGACGGAGCGACGCAAGCTGGATGCCGATTACACCAAGCTGCGCGAGGGGTTGGCGGCGCAGTTGGAGCCGCTCGAGCGCGCACAGCTCAATCCCGAGCTGTACGCGGATGAAAAAATGGAGGGCGAACGCCGGCGGGTGACCGCCGCGGATTTTGTCGCACCCGCTTCCGGGACGACCCTGAACGTGATTGCGCGCAACGATGCGCTCAAGGAGGCGGTGGAGCGGGTCTCAAAGCAGGTGGAGGAACAGCAGGCGATGCACCGGCGGTTGGTGGAGGCGATCGCCCGGGAGGAGCTCGGGTTGCCCAACGAGTTTTACCCTGAACCGAAAAAGCCCGGGGAAGGACCACGCTTGAAGGACATGCGGATCAGGGATGCAAAGGTAGCTTCCGACATGCGCCGGCTCGAGCTCGCGCTGAACGCCACGGTGGCCGACCTGGCAGCGGGTGAGGAAGCGGTGGCAAAGGCGCATCTCACCGATCGGAACGCCTATCTGGACAGCCTGAATACAAAGAGGGAGTCCTTCGTGGAAGAGGCTCGGGAGCGGGACAAAATCCGGAGGGACCGCCTCAACCAGTTGAACACTCAGATTGCAGACGCCGCTGCGGAGCACGCCCAAATTGTGCGGAAGTTTCAGGCCCACACCCAGGCGCTGGAGGACGACCACGCCCGCGCCAAGCAGCGCCACGACGACACCCACCTGCCTCCGATTGCGCGGATTGAACAGAAAATCAGCGGTATTTTCGATCCGATGGAGGAGACGATCGGCCTTTATAAGGTGATCTTCCTGCCGCCGCCTGACATGCCGGAGGATGCCAAACTCCAGTACCGCTGGGCGGCCGGGATGTTCCAGTTTCTGGTGGTTTTCGGCACCTTGTTTCTGCTGGATCTGATTCCCATCGTGGTGAAGCTGCTTTCCCGCGCGGGGCCTTACGACGTGCTGGTGGAGCACTCGGAGTTTATCGCAAACCTCAACTGGATTACTTTCAGGGACCATTTTCAAAAGCACGGCAGCAACTGGCCCGGCCCAGCCCCTGTGGATCCGGCCTCCGCCAGCGGTTTGCTGCGTCCCTACTACGCACCGCCTCCGCCCGTGGCGCCTCCTTCGGAGCCGTCGGATGCGTCTGCGCCGGCCAAGGTGGGGCTTCCCACGCAGCCGCAGCCGGAGCAGGGCGCCTCGGCGTAAGAAGCCCGACCCGGTGCGGCAGCGGCTCTAGCGCATGTCCCGCAGGGCGGGGAAATCCCGGCGCCACTGGTGCGCTGCCTCCGCGTCGATGCGCGTGGTGAGCACCTGTTCACCCTCGCCGGCGTCTGCGATGATGTGGCCGTGTGGACTGACCACCACGCTGCGGCCGTTGTGGAGGAAGTTTGGGTCTGCGCCCGTGCGGTTGACTCCAATGACGAAGGCGAGGTTCTCGATGGCCCTCGCCTGCAGGAGTGTCAGCCAGTGGTGGTGGCGCTTCACCGGCCAGCTCGCAATGACCACCATCAGATCGGCTCCCATTTTCACTGCGGTCCGAAAGTGCTCGGGAAAACGCAGGTCGTAACAGACGAGGGGGGCCACGGTGAACTGGCCCAGGGGAAAGGTGCAGACGTGGCTGCCCGGGTCGTGGCACTCGCCTTCGGAACCCAGCAGGAACGGCTGGATTTTGGAGTAGCGGGCCAGCTCGTTTCCAGAGGGATCAAACGTGACACTCTGGTTGAATCCCTTGCCGCTGGGGGCGGGGGAGACGACGCCGCCCATGACGGTGCTCCGGTGTTCGTGCGCTAGTTCGCGAAGGAAGGACTCGTCCTCGCGTGCGTCCGTCTGGCAGGTGATTCCAAGGTTTGTGCTGAAACCGGTGGCGAACATTTCCGGCAGGACAATCAGGGAGCCCTCGGCTGGTTTCGCCGCGGCCAAAAGGCGGCGCGCGCGGTCGTGGGAGGCGGCACGGTTTTCCCAGACGGAATCAAGCTGGCAGAGGTGGACTTCCATAGAGGGGATTGTGGCGGGCCGCCGAAGGACTGCCAATTCGGGATTCGGCGCGGGTGCAGGGAAAACCCCAAAAAATAGGCGCGCAGGCTCTCCGCTACGGCGTCGGGTGTGAGGAGGCAGCGCAGAGGCGGCGCTTTGGAAAGTTAACGTGGCAGCGCAGAATCCGCGGCTGAGTTGGGGCGGGTCAGCTCCACGCGCACGGCGCCTGAGTGCGATGCGGCGCCACCCGCAGTGTCAGTTTGGGCGAAGATTTCCAGCGGGAGGTTGAATGGGCCGGCCTCCTTGGAGAGTTGGATGCGGAGGGTCGCCTCATTTTGATTGCCCGCAACGGCCAGCGGCTCGGCATGGACTCCGCGCATATGGGGCGGGGTTTTGAGAACGATCCGCACCGGCGCCCCCTTGATGGAATCGTGCCTGCGAATCTGCACCGGAACCGCGAGTTCCCCGGGGTCGGCAGTGAGGGAGCTGTTGGCGGTGCTGAGGCTCAGGAGACTGCTTGTGACCACCGAGATGATCTGCTCGTCAGGTGCCGAAGAGGTGTAGGTGAGGATGTGTTCACTTCCGTCGAAGTCGCGGAAGGTGCCGTAGGCCATGACTTGGGCGCGGCTGGTCCAGCCCAGTTGGACCTCGGTCGGGTACCGGATGGTGAAGTCAAAGGAGGAGGCGTCCGGGGGGAGGGAGCGGGGTTCCGCCTGGACGCGCTGGAGGCAGCGGATTTGTTTGTCCGAAAGCGCCACGGTTAAAGGGCCGGTGAAGCCGCCCCGCTCCAGCCTGTAGCTGCGGGTCAGGGTGGTGCCCGCCGGTTGGTCGTTGTTGACCAAGTAGTCTCCGAAGAATTGGAAGGGGACCTTGGGAACAATGGCCAGTAGGACCGCGTCTTCCTGCGCTTTTTGCCGAGCAAAAGGGGCGCCCGGAACGGTCGCTGTGCGGACGAGCGCCGCGGGGCCTTCCCCCATGGTTCCCTTGATCTTGATGGAATGGGCGGCAAGCGGAGTGTTGGGTGGAATGGTAAAGCGCAGCTCCGCGGTCTTTGTTTTTGCAGGGATGGTTTTGGGCTCGAAGCTCGCCCCCTCGGGGAGTCCTTCAATTTCTAGGGCGATGGGCCCCGAAGCTCCGACGGCTGAGGTCACCTCCAGTTTGAGTCCGGGAGGCTTGGGGGCCGGCTTTGTCGGAGGCTCCGCGGCAGGGGCTTCATCGCTTCGGACGGCGTTGTAGAAGTCGGCGGCCAACCGGAGCTGAAAGTCTGAGGGGCCGCCCACGGTCGCCCGGAGCCTGTAGCCAAAGGCGGGCCCGGAGCGCCGGGCAAAACGGTCTTGAATCCGGACCACGTACTCACCGGTCTTTGGAACGACGAAGGAAAGCGCGGAGTCCGGGACGCCGTCCGTCGCGTCGTCGTTTTTGGCGAGCTCCTTTCCCTCGGCGTCAAACAGGGTGAGCACGGAGTCGAGGCGGCTTCCCAACACGGCCGCCAGCACCTCGAGTTGCAGGGAGGTGCCCGTCTCCAAGCGGATCCGCCAGTCATGGGATTCGCCGGGAGCGGAAATGCAGCCGTTGAACATGCAGGGAAGCGGGGAGCATTCCGTGGTTTGCACGCCAGGGGCCGCGCCATAGGGGCGCACGCGTTCGGGCAGGTCCGACACGTGGAACGTAAATGGGGAGGACGGTAGCCGGCTCCCGTTGGCTGATTCCCCGGCGGGAGCGCTGAGTACATGGATCCCCGGGGTGGAGGGGAGGGAGAGGCTGCGTTTTTCCGGGGTGCTGGCCCCGAGGTGCTGGAGGGTGAGTTCTGTCTTTGCGCCTGCAGGGCCGCCCAAGGGGAAGACGCTCTGAACGGGGCGTCCCAAAAAAACGGAGAGCCTGTACACAAAGTGTTGCCCACCGCCGAAGCCCGCGTCTCGGATTTGGACGGTGTAGGTCCCTGCTTGTGGCGCGGTGAAGCACAGCACCGGGTCCCCGTCCTGCGAGGCGGACTGGTGCAATGCACGGACCTTTACTCCAGCGGGGGAGGTCAGTTCCAAAACCCCTTGAAGCGGTGAACCCAGAGAGCGAGCGGCCAGTTCGCAGGTGAGTGTCTCGCCTTCTTTTGCGGAAAAGGACCAGCTGTCCGAATCCTCCCTGGGGAATATGCGTCCGTTGATGGTCAATGGAAGGTGGACGGGCGTGGGGCTCTCGGGACCTTCAATCTCGTGTTCAACGACCTCGGGGAGGTCCCCGACGACAAACTTCAAGCTGGGGGTAACGCCTTGGGAGGTGGCGCAGCGCCAGAGATGCGCGCCTAGCGGGACGTCGGCTGGGACGCTGATTCGCACGGCGTAATCCTTTGGGTAGTCCTCCCTGTTCTGCGAGGCAGGCTTGAGGATCAGGGGGCCGTTAAAAAAAAGGGTCTGCATCTCCGTCAGGCGCGGCTGGGCGTGGAGCAGGTTGTTCGCAAACTGGAAACGGGCGTTGCCGTGAAAGTAGAAGCCGCCGACGCGCGCCTCCAATTGGCTGCCGCGTTGTGCCCCGGCAGGGAACACGTAGGAGACGCCCGGGGGTTCGGCCGGTGAGGGCAGGGCGGCCAGGAGCAGGGCGGCGGAGGCAAGGGCGCTGGCGTAGGAAAAGCGGGGGCGTCGCTTCATGTGCTGGAGCAGGCGGGAGCTAGAGCAGGTCGCGCATGATCCTGCCCGCGTTTGTGAGCATGACGGGGCGGCCTTCCTGCGTGAGCATTTCCTCGTGGGGAGGAATGCCCATGAGGTGGTAGACGGTGGCGCATAGGTCCTCCGGGCCGTAGGGCGACTCCGCCGGATCGGAGGCCTGGGCGTCGCTTCTACCGAGGACCCTGCCTCCCTGGATTCCGCCGCCGCCCAAGGCGACGGTGAAGCATCGGCTCCAGTGGTCGCGGCCGGCGTCCTTGTTGATCACGGGGGTGCGCCCAAACTCGCCGGTCACCACCACGACGGTGCTTTGCAGCAGGCCGCGTGCATCCAGATCCCGGAAGAGGGCGGACATGGCGAGGTTGAGTTTAGGAAGCAGATCGTCCTTGAGGGTCACAAATCCCTTGGAGTGGGTGTCCCAGTTCTGGTGGTTGATGGTGACGCAGCGCACCCCGGATTCCACCAACCGCCGTGCGAGCAGGCAGCTCTGGCCCAGCGTGCTGCGGCCGTAGGCATCGCGCAGCTTCGGGTCTTCCTGTTGGATGTCAAAGGCGGTCTTGGCTTCGCGCGAAGTCATCAGGGCGGTAGCCCGTTCGGCAAAAACGCTCAGTTCCCCGGCGTTGGCGTTGGCCTTTTGTTCGACGCTGCGCTGGAAGCGGTCCACCTGGGCGAGCAACCCCCGGCGGTCTGCGATGCGGGCGGCATCAATGGAGAGGGGCGGCTGGAGGTCGGGGATTTCGAAGCCCGGGGAATTGGGGTCGGTTTCGATGACGAAGGGAACCGCGCTCGGCCCGAGATAGGAGGAACTGCCGCTGGCATGCATCCCTGGGAGGCACACATAGGGGGGGATGCTGCCCCGGGCCCCCAGCCGCTGGGCAATAACCGAGCCCAGCGAGGGGTGCTGGTTGTTGGGGGAAAGGCCAGCGTTGAAGGCGGCGTTTGGGCGGTAGCCGGTGAGCATGTGGTGGTCTGCGGAACCGTGCCCTGCATCTCCATGCGTGAAGGAGCGAATCAGCGAGAATTTGTCGGTCACGGCCGCCACTTCCGGAAGATGTTCGCACACATGAATCCCGGGCACCTTGGATCGGATTGGATTGAAGGGGCCGCGGATCGTGCTGGGCGACTCGGGCTTCATGTCAAAGGAGTCGATGGTGCTGAGGCCCCCTTGGAGGAAAAGGTAGATGAAGGAAGGGCCCGCACCGGAGCCCGCTCCGCGCGCTTCCTGGCGGAGCATTTGTGCCATGGAGAGGTTCATCCCCAGCAAACCGGCGGTTCCGATGCGCAGAAAATCGCGGCGGGCGAGGCCGTCACAAAAGGGGGTGTTTGGCGGTGTCATGGCGTGGGGGGGGAGGGGGACTGATTAGTGGTTGAAGACAAACTCCAGAGTGTTGAGCAGAGACCAGGCAAGGTCCTCTGCGGCCTCCTTGGCATGGCCGGGCCGGGCGGCAAGGTAGGCCAACGCGGCGTTGCGTTCCTGTTCGGAGGGAAGGCGGGAAAAGCAGGCGAGGTAAGCGGATTCCACAAGGGCGTTGGAGCCTCCCGGCAGCGCCTGCCAGCGGGGCAGGTTGCCCTCTGCATGGGCGAGCTTGGCCTGCAGGTTGTTGGAGTTCATGAAGTGCAGGGCCTGGGAGATTCCGGCGGAAGCGGACCGTTCGCAGACACAGGCGGTGGTGCGCATCGGGCGGCCGAAGAGCTTGAGGAAATAACTCTGCTGCTCGCTGTCCCAAAGCTGGACCGCCCGTTGGCCAAGCGGCACCCCGGGAAACTTTTCAGGCACCCCTGTGACGTCGCAAATGGCATCGAGCAAAACCTCGGCAGGCAGGCGCCGGAAAAGCGCCCTTGAAAAGTTGAGTTCATCCTCGCCGTTGGTGGGGTTGGGGGTGGCTGAGCGCTGGTAGGTTTGGGAGGCCACGATTGCCCGGATAAGGGTCTTTTGATCGAATTTTGCATCCGTCAAAATGCGCGCCAGCAGGGTGAGTAGCTCCGGATTAGAGGGCGGGTTGGAGGCGCGTACGTCATCGACTGGTTCGACTAGGCCGCGGCCCAAAAAGTGGGACCAAATCCGGTTGGCCATGTTTCTCGCAAACCACGGGTTGTCTGGGGAGGTGAGCCAGTGTGAGAGTGCTTCGCGGCGGTCCCCGGACGGGTCTGCCTCAGGCATTGGCGTTCCTAGGGGATGAGCATAGAGCACCTCTTTGGTGCGGGGATGCGTCACCTTCGGTGTGCCGTCGGCGATGAGGGCTTCCTCGGCGCCGGTCTTTTTGAAGCGGACCTGTTCGAAAAAGGCACGCATTCCGTGGTAGTCGGACTGGGTCCAGCGGTCGTAGGGGTGCTGATGGCATTCCGCGCAGGTAATGCGGATTCCCAGAAGCGCCTGGGAGGCGGTGGCCGCCATTTCACCGGGTTTTTTGGTGACCTTGAAAAAGTAGCCGGCGGAGTTTTGCGTCAGGGGCCCCTCGGCTTCCAGCAAGTCGCGGGCGAAGACGTCCAGGGGGGTGTTTGCCTCCACGGACTGGTGGATCCACTGGTAGTAGGCGAATGCGTTGGCGTGGCCGAGGGTGCGCCTGTCGACGCGGAGGACGTCGGACCATTTCAGGGCCCACAGGTCGGCGTATTCGGGGCGAGCCAAGAGTCGGTCTACCGCGCGCGCTCTTTTGTCGGGGGCGGTGTCCTCGAGGAATGCGCGTGCCTCTTGCAGGGTGGGGATACGGCCGATGAGATCGATGGCAACACGGCGAAGGAAGCCCGCATCGTCGACCTGTTCCGAGGGGCGCAGATTCATCCTGCGCAAATTTTTGTGCACCAGCAGGTCAATGTCTGTGACACCCGGGGGCTCTTCAAAGGCGTTTGGGGCGCCGGGTCGGGGGACGGTGACTTGATGGATGGCAATCTGGCCTTCAAACCGAGCCATGACCGCGGCCTGGCCCACAAGCGAACCGGTGGTCACGGCTCCCTGTTCATCGACCTCCGCCAGAGCGGGGTTGTTGGAATGAAAGATTGCCAACCAAGTTACGTCCTGTTCCCTGCCATCGGAGGAGCGGGCGTAGACCTTGAGGGGCTGGCGCCGGGCGAAGCCGAGGACCGCACCTGCCGGTTCCATACGCAGGCTTGTCCAAACGGGGCGCTCTTTGTCCTCATAGAGGGCGCCCTGCGCGACCCAATCCCGAAGAATTCCGTATTCCCTGGAGCCGACGCGAAGGCGGGGACCGCCAGCGTGCGGGACAAGGGAGGCGCTTTTGGTGAGCAGCAGGCTGTTTTCCGGGGAGGCGGGCATCACCCGGCGGCCCCGGTCCTGAAGGACCAGCGCTTCAAAGTCCGAGCGGGGATCGTTGCCAAACACAGAAAGTTTGAACCCATTCTGGCCCTCGGCCTTCCCATGGCAGGCCGAGCCGTTGCAGCCAAACCGGCTCAGGATGGGTGCAACATCGTGGATGAAGTCGGGCTGCGGCTGTTGGGCCGCTCCGCGTGCCGGGACGGCCAGCATGCACGCGGCTGCCAGCAACCACCCTGCGCCGCATTTCAAAGTGGAGAAGCGCGTCTTCATACAGCCCGCAAGCAAGTGCCCCTGCTAAAGAGTCGGGCTCCAAGGCACGGCTCGGGGGCGTCCTGCTGTCCGAAAGGACCCGCCATAAGACGAGAGAGGGGCTCCGACTGGGGGGTGGGGCGGGCTTTTGCTCGGCACCCAAGCCGGCTGGACTGAAGAAGGGGGGACTTCATAGCACCAATGACCACCAGCATTCGGCCCAAATCTTTGCTTCAACCGCAAGTAAATCAGCGCCAGCGATCTTTTGCAGAATAATGAAGTGGATCTCAGTTGACCTCTGAGGAGCTTTTGGCCCGGCGCGGCCGGCTTCCTCAAAGGCGGCCACCTCAGCAGGGAGCAACCCTCAGCGGCGGTTCTGGCGGTTCCCCTTCTGTTTGCGCTGCCTCTTGGGGGCTTGCACTTCCACTTGCACCGGAGCCGCGCTTGTCTCGGCCTGCACCGTTGCCGGCGGACGCTCTGCTGCGCGCTGACTTTTGGGAGCATTTACGGGGGAGCGGGCCCATTCCTCGGCCGCGATCTTTGCCGTTCCCAAGCCGACGATGGTGAAGAGAACCGCCACGATTGCGGTCAGCGCGGAGGGAGCCGCGAGCAGCGGCGTGAGCGAAACCAAAAAGCCAGTTCCCGTGGCCAGGTAAAGGCCCCTGACGTCGAGGGCGGGCGGCGGATTGGAGGCGGTCTTCTCCTGCTTTTGTGCAAAGGCCCGGTAGTGAAAGAACCCAAGGCCGAGGACCCACGTGCCAAGGAGCGCCCAGAAAATTTGGGTCAGCCCGGCTTCGTGCTTGTCTCCCTTGGATGGAAGTACGGGCTCCAGAGGTTCGGTTGAGGCGGGAGGGGTTTGTGCAATCGGCGGGGTCGGGAGCGAAGGCTCCTTGAACACAGGCTCAGGCAGGGAGAGCGGCGCTGGCTGTGGCGGTGGCGCGACAATTTGAGGGGGAGCTGGCGGCTGCGGAATCGCTGCGGCGGGTTCGAATCGGCGCTGTTCCAGGATGCGCACAAGCTCGGCCCTTCGTTGGAGCACCCGCTCGGTGAGAATGGACTGGGCTTGGGCAGGGTCCGCCGAAACCAACACGGCGTTTTCGCGCACCCAGGCCTTTTGGGCGGGCTTGAGCTTGTCGCGTTCAGTCGGGTTTAGCGCTGAGACCGCCTCCTTGAAGACCGCCCTGAGGGCCGAGTCGGCAGCTTCAAACGCAGTGTCGTGCAGGGCGGTTTGGTAGACGCGCTCGAGGTTGGCGGCGGCCTTTTCGTTCCAAACCCGGGGTACGCCACCTTCTTTGGGCGTCTGTGGGGCGGGTGCGGGGGCCACGGCCGCAACTGGCGGTGATGCGGTCGCAGCGGGTGCGGTGGATGGTGTTGCCTGGGAGGCATTCAGCTGAAGCAGTTCGTCGCGCCGCTTCAGGAAGCGCTTTTTGAGCACCTCCACCTCGCGCTGTGGATTTTGTTGGAGCAACTCTTGGTTCTCCCTGATCCAAAACCGCTCCGCCTGTCTTAACTTGTCCCGCTCTTCCTTTGGGAGGGTTCGGATGCCGCTGCTGTAGGCGGCGTTGAGTTCCTCGTCGGCGGTCTTGAATTCGGGATCCTCGAGCGCCTGCTTGTAAACCTGTTCCAGAGTTGCTGCTTTGGCGCAGGTCGCAAACGGGAAGAAAAGGGAGGCGGCGGCGAGGAGAGCCGCAGCGGATTTTTTGGAGTGTTGAACCGTGCGCGGGGTGGCGGACATACGGAAAAGGTAGGGGTGGGGTGGTTGGGGGGGGAAATCGAATCCCAGTCCAAGTCCCAACACTAAATACAGATCCGGCTTTACGGCCAGCCCAGACGGGGCGAGGGATCGGCGGATTCCTTCAAAGTTCAGGAGGGACGCAGCCTTTTGCGTTGTTGCGTCTGATTGGAGCGGGATGCCGGAGTGGGACCCTGGCGTTTCCACGAGCATGCTTTCGGATGCTGGAGCGGTCCTCAGTCCGCCGCGCCCTCGCCGTCTGGGCGGGGGGCAGCTTTGTCGGCTCGGATACCGAAGGGCGGTGGTGCGGCGGATGGCGGGGAGATTTGCTCCAGAATCCAGCGGGCGTTGAAAAGGGCTGCTTCGGGACGGCCCAGAGCAATTCCGTTACGGTGCATGCGGTGCCAGGCTTCGGCGCCGTTTTGGAACAGTTGGGTGAGGACGCGCACGACTGCCTCGCTGGTGGGGACGTGTGCGCCGCAGCCGTATTGGAGCAGAAGCCGGGCGTTGCCGGTCTCCTGACCGGGCAAGATCTGGGTGAGGAGCATGGGCGTGTGCGCGGCGAGTGCCTCCTGCACCGTGGCTCCCCCGGCCTTGCCGATCAGCACGTGCTGGCTCCGGAGCAGTGTGGGAAAATCCGCCACCCAGCCCAAAACCTGCAGGGCTTTTCCCATTCGCCCCGCCATGGCGGCAAGGGCTTCTCCGAGCAGCGCGTCCCTGCCGACGCTCACGGTAAGTTCGATGTCGAGCTCGCGCAGCAGGCGCTCCACAAGGGGGAGCGCGCGTTTGGGTTCGCCGTGGACCATGAGCAGGACGCGTGGTTTGACCCCGTTGCCGGGGTGGGGGCGCTCGGGGGCGGGCTGTGCGAAGCGGGGTGATACCGGAAAGCCGGTGACCGCGATCTTTTCGGGAGCAACCCCTGCTGCCCGCAGGACGATGGCGGTGTCTTCGTTGGGAACCAGAAACGCGTCCGCGTCGCAGCGGTGCCAGATGGCGTTGACTGAAATGGAATCGGTAATCAGCACAAAGCTTTTGAGCCCGGGCAAACCGGCCTTCTTGGCGGCCGCCTTGAGGATGTACCCGTACACTGGGTAGACGGAGACGACGGCCGCGGGGCGGACGCGCTGGAGCGCCTTGACCAGTTCAGCGGTGAGCGGCCTCAGGAAGCGGTAGGCGTTGCCGAGGAGGCGAGGGAATTGGTTGAGCAACGTGTAGAGAAGCGACCACATCCAGGGTGTCTCGTGGACCATCCGCAGATACCCGCGGCGCGAGCGTTGGTAGAAACTGCCCAGCGCAGGTCCGCATGGATCGAGCACCTCGGCCCGCACCCCCTCCAGAGAATCAAAGGCCCCCTTTAATCCGGCGGCGGCCGAGTTGTGGCCTTCTCCGTAACCCGCAGTGAGGATGAGGACTGATTGCATGTGTTCCTCCACAGAAGTAGCCCCCGCCCCCTACCGCTCAAGACTGATCCGCCGGCGCCCCGAGTTTCGGCCGCCTGCCGGGAGCGTGCTGTTGAGTGCGCAGAGGCTGAGGAAAAGGGCGCGTTTCATGGTCTTGCTTCGCGGCGCGGTTTGGCAGAGTCGGGGCCGCCTTCTGCACGGGAGGTCGGACCCGGCGGATTTGTGCGATTGCGAGGGGGCGGCGGTTGTTCAGCGCTGCCGGCGGGGAGGTCCCTCCACTCGTCCGGGGTGAGTTTTCCGTCGCGGTTACGGTCTTGTTTTTCAAACATGGGACGGACATGAGCGGAAAACTCCTCAAAAGTGAGGACCCCGTCTCTGTTTGCATCGATGTCTGCCGCGTGCTCCTTGATGAAGCCGCCCATGGGGGAGCGGACACCGCCAGGGCCCGCGTATTCGTCGCGGGTGAGTTTGCCGTCTGCGTTGCGGTCGTAGCCGTTGAAGGAGCGGCGGACCTCGGCAAGGAACTCCTCCCCAGTGAGGGTTCCGTCGGCGTTGGAATCAATCTCGGCGCCGTGCACCTGCAGCCACGGCTTGCGGGGGCCGCCGCCTTGGTCAGGGTTTTTGCGCGGGGAATGGCGGTCTCCCGGAGGCTCCGGCGCGCCCTGGGGGGGCGCTGGCCGT
>CANJYI010000024.1 GCA_947478975.1 Chthoniobacteraceae bacterium | reverse complement strand
TCTTGCCCCTGACGGTTAAACGAAAAGTCAATGTAGTCATCCAAATTGCAGGCTTCATTGAAGCTCCGTCCTTCCGCTTTTGCCTTGTGCCTCAGAAAGCAGGTGATGATTTTTGAGGCTGCCTCGATGTTGCGCTGCTCAAAGCTGCCGGCAACATTGTAGATCTGGCCGGCGACCCCTTTCTCAATGATCGTCATCACGGCCTCAGCCGTGTCGTCCGCATGAAGCCAGTGACGGTACGGGCTGCCTTGGTTGTGCAGCGGGATCTTCCTCCCCAAGTTGAGCAGCTTGATGGATTTTGGAATTAACTTTTCCACATACTGGCCGACACCAAAGTTGTTGGTCGGTCGGACAATGGTGTAGGGGACTGCATGCGTACGGCCCCAGGCAAGAATCAGCATGTCTGCGGCGGCCTTGGTTGCAGAGTAAGGGTTACTCGGACGAAGCAGGTCCTCTTCCGTGTGCATCCCGGAGGAAATGTCTCCATACACTTCGTCCGTGCTGAAGTGGATCAACATGGGTTTGGAGGTGTTTTCTCCCCGATGGTTTTTTATCAGTTCCAGCAAATTGTGGACGCCATCGATGTTTGATCGGACAAATTCAGAGCTGCTCGCGATGCTGTTCCCGACGTGGGTCTCTGCGGCCGTATTGATCACATAGTCGCAGTCGTACAGGAACTTGAGATCATTGATGTCGCAATGGACGAAAGAGAAGTTCGGATTTGCTTCGAATTCCGGAAGCAAATCATCGTTTGCCGCGTACGTAACCTTGTCGACACCCTTTACGTACCAACCGCGCTCGAGGCACTTTTTGGTGACATGCGAGCCGATAAACCCGAGGCAGCCGGTGATGTAGACAATTTTCTTCATTTGAAAAACGCTCCTAAACGGCGTCGGACCTTTTGTGGTGAATGTTTGATGCAGGGAAAGTCCGAGACATCTTTCAAAAAGCGTTGGGGTGAACGTGTATTTCGGGAAATGGCACGATCCATTTGCCCTTAAAATCCTTGTTACGCGATCTGATGAGATCCGCGAAATTCCAGGCGGTCAATATTGCAAAATCCGCCGGATACCTGCGGAAGTGGTCAGCCCCTACAATTGGCACCTGTGTGCCGGGCATGAACAATCCCTGTTTTAGCACTGCGTCATCGACGATGTACTCGAGGATGGTTTTATCGAGGCCGAAATACTTGCAGAAAAGGGTCGCCTTAGCGGGAGCCCCGTAGCCGCAAAACGTCAACCCCTGTTTCCGGCCGTCTTCTATCAACTGTGTAAACTCTGCCTTGAGCAGCGACAACTGTTCATTGAAGCGCACGTACAGCTCCGGCGAATAGAGGCCAAACTCCTCCTCATTCCGGATCGTTTCAGCCACCAGCGGGCTTTCTACTGAGTCTTCAGCTTTTCTACAGTAAACCCTTATGGAACCACCCTGGGAATTGTTCCTTTCGATATCAATGATGTTGAATCCGTGCCGCGCAAGAAACAGCCTGAGCGGCTTTACGGAATGATAGAAAACGTGTTCGTGGTAAACTTGGTCGAAATATTTGTATTTGATTGTATCCAGCAAATAGGCGTTCTCGAACACGAAGACGCCGCCTTCTTTCAGGGCTAAATGGACGCCTTGGATGATTTCTTCGAGGTCGTCTATGTGTGCAAAGCAGTTGTTGCAGGTAACCAGGTCCGCTGGGCGCGGCAAGGTGGAGGCGACCTCTTGGTTGAAGAAGCCGTTGAAAACATTGCAGCCTCTGGCTCTGGATCTTTCGCAGAGGTTAGCAGCCGGCTCCACGCCCAATACCTCCAAACCGATTTTCTGGAGAGGTTCGAGCAGAACACCATCGTTGGAGCCGACGTCAACGGCGAAGCTGCCCCTCGTTAGGGCTAACTTTTCGACAACATGTGACGCATAGCTGTCAAAGTGCGCCTGTACTGATCCGGAGTCGGAAGAGGCATAGAGGTAATGGGAGAACATCCGACTGCCCTCTACTGAGTACCTTAGTTGGGCCGAGCCGCAGTCGTTGCACTGCATTACGGCCAGAGGGGCGGTGAATTCCGCCCGTTCGATGTCTTCTTTTTGCAGGTAGCTGTTGGCGAGCGGCGACTCACCGAAGTCCAGGATATCGGAGACCGAGTCTGAATGGCAGAGCCGGCAGAAAGAATGGCGACGGACCGGATCCATTTATACTTATCCTTGTTCAGAGAGATCGAAATCAAGACGGACTAAATCTGCTTCGTATTCTTTTTGGGTCCTGCAGCCAGTGCTGAAAAACCAGAATTCGCAGGCCTCGTTAAATACCATCTGGTGTTCTACCATCGGACCACTCCAAATCTGTTGCCCCACGCCGAAGGTTTTATGTTCGGGCTTCTGGGTTGAGCCAACAGGACGTTCGTAGTAATCGATCGTACCCTTCGTGACCACTAAGAGGTGGCCGCTGGTTTTGTGGAAATGATTCGCCCGTTTTGTGCCAGCCGCGGAAGTGACGCTTAGGACATCACAGCCGCGGAGCCAGGTGCTGATTGCCCCGCGTTCGTCCTCAAATTTCTCGATGCATTCCAGAGTAGTCATATTCAAATAATAAATTTTCAGGGCGTGGTGTCAGGCTTATCGAACCGGCGGTGGCCGCAATGCGATCGTCAGTGCCAAAATTTTGAGTTTTGCCGCAATTCCGCGGTGGTGACCCTGTTTTAGCGTGTGAAAAGGAGTTTTCTACGATCCAGATTCGTTAGAGTGGTCGTTTAAAAGCGCTCTTGTCATTTGCAGAATGCCCTCGTCCAAGTCAATCTGGGGACGCCAGTTCGGCACCTTTCCAACCATGGGTGTGATTGGGGTCCTGCCGGTTTCGGTGCCGGGGAAGACTTCCGCGCCCATGACCTTTCCAATAAATTTTGCAACATCGAGGACCGAGATCCACTCGAAACTCGTGATGTCGTAGACGCCCTTTAAGTTTTGGGTCATTGCCATGTGCATCGCCCGACTGACGTCGTCGACGTGGATGAATTGTCTTAATTCTTCTCCGGTGCTCAGCAGCTTGATCTGCTTGGTCGAGTGGGCTTGGTTGACAAAGTCACTGATCACATGACTCCTTTCTGAGAGCTTCTCGAGAGGCCCGTAGACGTTCCAGAATCTGACGCACACTCCTCCCAGAAGCTTGGTCCAAACTTCCCCGACCTTCTTTGTGGAACCGTAGACCGTGTCGTACTCCTGTGCCAACTGACTCGAAGCAAATAGAAGCGGCGTGTTCGTGCTCCGAAGCTGAGGCATCACATTGAGGAGGATCTGTAGATTCCATTCAAGTTGCCGGAACTGGGAGTCGTGCTTGTAGAGGTATTTGGCGCCTCCAACATCCCAAGCAAGGAAGTATACCCTGTCTATGTTTTGCAGCGGTATTTCAGCCGTGCGACAGTCTTGGTTCACATTGCCTTCAATGTCGAAACGGAAGACGGTTTCTCCGAGGCCCTCCAAGTACTGGCAAAAATATTTTCCGACAAATCCCTCGGAACCAAGAACAAGATTATTCATATGAAATACGACTCAAGCGTTATCGAGAATGGTATCTTGTGCTGTATTTCTTTCGAAGCAGTGTGAGTCCGTTATTCCAAGGCAGGGTTGCCCACTCCCAGAACTGGGGATCGAGCTCGCTGACGGCCCTGTAGGGACCGCCGTTGGCCCACTGCCCGGTTTTGAGCGTGAGGTCGCACCGGTAAAAAGGGTCGTGGTTGCCCCACATTAAGTCGTGAAGCAAGATGACACTAGACGGCCCCACGAGCCTGTCTGCGATTTCCAGTTCCTTCTTCACGTGCTCGTAGGAGTGCCAGTCGTCGATGTAGAGAACGTCGATTTTGTCTGCCGCATTCCAATTTTCCAGGAAGCTCACGGCATCAGACTTCCTAAATTCCCAGTGTTTCTCACAACCGCTGGGGCAAACGAACGCCGTCTCTTCTATGTCGACGGAGTACAGCTTGCCTCCATTTGCTTTCGCCGCCTCTAAAAGGGGCAAAGTTGTGGTTCCGCTCCGCACACCGAGCTCGACAAAGACCTTACCCTTTGAGGCCAGAGCAATGGAAAACAGGGTCATTGCGTGCCTGTCGGAATCTCCGGAGCCGAAGAGGACAGTTTCAACGAATTTCTGAAGGCTTTCGGGATTAACCTGCTGGTTTTTCTCTTTCATGTTTTTGTGAAAAGCCGATTTGGCCAGTTCCGCCGAGATTTTGGGATTTAAAGGTTCAACGGGTATCCGTCTATTAAGCTGTTGTCGGTGCGGTGATCGCGCCTAGGAGCCGGTCTAAAAATCCCTTGGCTGAGTGTTCTTGAGTGAAGGCGGGTATTGCCGTTTGAGCCTTCTGCTTCAGCATTGCAAAGTTTCTGATGGCTTCTTCGAGCGCCGAGGAAAAAGCCACGGGGGTGAAGTCGTTTGCGACAACAGCGCCAAGATCATAGGCTGCCGCCCATTTCGCCATGTTTGTGCCCGAGCTGACGACCAGGACCTTTCCCGCCGATGCAGCTTCGGCAAACACCCCGGAGGACGCCCACCGGTAAAACGACGGAGCGTAGGGGAGGAGAACAATGTCGGCAGCGGCCATTGTTTGGGCATATTCGACGGGGGAAAGCGCACCCGTCAGGAAGCGGACCCTCGAGGAGAGGGTCTCCGGCAGGCTCATGAGCTTTTTGGCGTAGGGAGAGTTCGCGTCGCCGTGGACGTGAATCGTAAATTCGAGTTCTGGAAACGCGTTGAGGGCGCTCTCCGCTATCTCTGGTACGTAATCGGCTCCACGCAAGGGAGACAGGTTGCCGATGTAAAGAACGGAGAGAGGCGGCTTACTCTCGTTTCCGTTCTCTGGATTCAACTCTTGTTGTCGTCCTTGTGGCACCGGCAGAACCTTAACGGGGATTCCGGACATCTTCTGGTATTCGTCGGAAAGAGTTTCCGTATCGCAAACCAGAGTGACACCGGGACACCGCTCTTTGAGTTTTGAAAGGGCGTGCCTGTACAAAAACTCGATTGCGGGGGTAAATCCGCGCACTTCATTGAAGTGCATTCTGGAATTTAAATAGCGCAGGGTTACGACAAGCTGGGGGCGGCGATCCTCCGGGATTCCCGAGAACCATTCAGTAATCGCGTCGATTTGGTTGTGGGTAACTCCAGGAAAAAATACCAGCTGCCCAGGGGTAAAACCGGCAGTGTCTATCCCTCGGAGGTCTTGGTAAAAGGCCCTGTTGACGAGAAAGGAAATTTCGAAGGGCGCAAAGTTCTGGTTTTCAATTTGTGGGGGTTCAATCCAAACGCCGAAACGGAATGTGCGGAACATCTCGGCGCCGGGAATAACCAGATCCGTTCCCTGCCGACCATACACCTTGACCGGTATACCCCTTGCGTTGCATTCCTCTACAACATGAGAGTCTTGAGTGTAAAAGTGGCCCCCAAATTCAGCGAGGTCTGGCTCAATAAGATGAATTTGCGTGGGTTGAAACATTCTCAGTTATTGATACATTGCTCAACCTTACTCTTGTTGTCCAAAAAAATAGCCCCCAGAGAAGTGATTGGCTGCTACGCAAGTTTCGGAGGGCCCGCGATCGAGAGGAGGGCGCGCCGAGATGGCGGTGTGTGGGGGCGCTGACCGTAGCGATGGTTGTCTGTGATACTCGCGGGAGTCTTGCCCTGGGGTGAGAAAGGGGGCGGCGGGCAGAGGTGCGTGACAAGTTCGGATGTTAAGGATCTGATCCATGAAAGGTTTTCCCATTTATATGCGCGTTTATCTCTCCAGACAGAATTGCGCCGGCTTGCTTGCCGTTCTGGTCGGCGGTGTTTTTGCGAATGCTGGTGGAATTAAAGAAAGGGAACGCGAGGCGCTGCCTTTGTTGCGCGAGTTTTGTTTCGACTGCCACGGGGAGGGTTCGAAGAAGGGGGGGATCGCACTCGACAAGCTAGGAAAGGACAAACCGGCGGATCGCAAGTCCTGGCACTCGGTGTGGAGCAACTTGGATTCCCAGCTAATGCCCCCCTCCGACAAGCCCCAGCCCACCCCGCAGCAGCGTGCGCTACTGCAGGATTGGATCGAGCGCGGAGCCCTCGGCTTGGATCCCGCCAACCCTGATCCGGGCCGGGTCACCGTCAGGAGGCTAAACCGGGAGGAGTATCGCAATACAGTGCGGGATCTGACTGGGGTCGAGTTTTCCGTGCAGGAACACTTTCCTCCGGATGACACGGGTTACGGTTTCGACACGATCGGCGACGTGTTGAACCTGTCTCCGATTCACATGGAGAAATATATCGAGGCAGCGCAGTCAATTGTGGACCGCGCGTTCACTCCTGAAAACGCGTTGCGCAGGGCGATCTTCCCCGAGGGGCCGCTCCCAGGCGACGCCGCGGCGCTGGAGGTTTATATGCGGGGCACGATCCGGTTTTTTGCCGACCGTGCGTTGCGGCGGCCCGTGGATGAGCCCACCCTGGACCGGCTGTGCGCGATGGGAGCGGCCGAGGGGGGCTTTCCGGAGGGAGTCAAACGGGCGATGGTGGCTCTGCTGGCCTCCCCCCGCTTCATCTTCCGGGCCGAGATCCAGCCGGAACCTAACAACCCAGGCCGCGTGGTGCTGCTGGACGAGTACGCACTGGCCTCAAGGCTTTCGTACTTTTTGTGGAGCTCAACGCCAGACCCCGAGCTGCTGTTGCTTGCCGGCAGGGGGCAGCTTCGGGCTCAGTTGCGGCCGCAGGTTGAACGGATGTTGCAGGACGGGCGCAGCTCCCGCTTTGTGCGCAATTTTGTCGGACAGTGGCTGCAGAGCCGTGACGTGGAGACTGTTCCGATTCAGGCACGGGTGGTCCTTGGGCTCCAGAAACAGGATGACAGTGACAAGGTTTTCTCTGCCAAACTGCGGTCCGCGATGCGCGAGGAAACAGAGCGGCTGTTCCAGCATGTGCTCCGAAACAAGCTTCCGGCGGAAGAGCTTTTTACGGCCAGCTACGGTTTCCTCAACGAAACGCTGGCCGCCTTCTACGGGATCCGAGGGGTGAAGGGGGCGGAATTTCAAAGGATGGATTTTCCGGAGGGCGTGCACCGGAGGGGGGTGTTGGGGCAGGGCACTTTTCTGGTGGTGACCTCCAATCCGACGCGCACCTCGCCGGTCAAGCGGGGGCAGTTTGTCCTCGAAAACCTTCTGGGTGCACCGGCGCCGCCGCCGCCGCCGAACATTCCGCCGCTGGAGGGTGGAGGGAAGGCAGGGAAAAAGAGCATGCGGCAACTCATGGAGTTGCACCGCGCTGACGCACTGTGCGCCTCTTGCCATGCGCGAATGGATCCAATCGGGCTCGCGCTGGAGGAATTCAACGCCATCGGGCAATACAGGCACGCAGGGGAGGGCGAGCCGATTGACACTGCGGGGCAGCTAGTCACCGGCGAAAAGTTTAATAACGTGGAGGAACTGATTCAGTTGCTGGGAACGACTCGGAAACATGATTTCTACCGGTGCCTGTCTGAAAAGCTGCTGACCTATGCCATTGGGAGGGGTTTGGAGGCATCGGACATTTCGAATGTGAGGGGATTGGTGGCTTCGATGGAGGCACAGGGCGGCAGTCTCAGCGCTTTGTTGCAGGCGGTGGTCGAAAGCGCGCCCTTTCAAAAGCGTAGGGGCACTGGCGAGACTCGCTAATTTAGAGGGCCTCTTCTGGCTTCTCCTTAATGACAGTTGAATTAAACTAGCGATCCCCATGAGCACCGCACCTTTTTCCCGACGCAGTTTTCTCCAAAGTGCCGGTTTTTTGCTGGGTTTGCCTGCGTTTGAATCGCTGCTCAAGGGCACGGCGGGAGCGGCGGCGCAGGGGGTGGGGTTGGCGGCTGATGGCAGTCCGTTGCGGCTGGCTTTTGTCTACACGCCCAACGGGGCAATCATGAACCGGTGGACCCCTCAAGGGCAGGGGCGTGACTTCCTGCTCAACGAGACGATGCAACCTCTAGCCGAGTTCCGCTCCGACCTGCAGGTGGTTTCGGGCCTGGAGCATCAGCACGGCTGGGCGGGGGCCGACGGTGGGGGGGATCACGCCCGTGCCACCGCCACGATTCTGACGGGCGCGCGGCCCAAGAAGACCGCAGGGACTGACATCCGCGCCGGGGTTTCCGCCGATCAGGTTGCTGCGCGCCTGTTGGAGGGCCAAACGCGCTTTTCCTCTCTGGAGCTCTCCTGTGACGCGGTCCGGCAGTCGGGCAGCTGTGATTCCGGCTACTCGTGCGCCTATCAGTTTAACCTTTCGTGGCGTTCTGAAACGCAGCCTGTGGCGCCTGAATCCAACCCGAGGCAGGTGTTCGAGCGGCTTTTCGGCAAGGGGGCGGCAGAGAATCCGGAAGGGGCGGGGGAGCGTCAGAAGGCTCGCGAGCGGTCCTTGCTGGATTTTGTGATGCAGGACGCCCGGGCCCTTGAGAAGCAACTTGGCAGGAACGACCAGCGGAAGTTGGACGAGTACCTCACGGGGGTGCGTGAGATTGAAAAGCGCATCCAGCTTGCGGAGCGTTTTGGCATTCCCAAGGCGCCAGCGGGTGTGGCCCCGACTGGAATACCGGCGAACTACAAGGAGCACCTGCGGCTCATGTTCGACATGCTGGCGCTTGCGTTCCAGACCGACTCGACACGGGTGGGGACCTTCCTGATGGCCCACGACGGCAGCAACCGCAATTTTCCGGACATTGGCGTGACCTCTGGCCACCACGAGCTTTCGCATCACCAGGAGGACCCGACAAAAATAGAGCAACTGACGCGGATCGACCGTTTTTATACCGAGCAACTCGCGTATTTCCTGCAGAGGCTCCGCGGAATGCGGGAGCCGAACGGCAAGTCGGTTTTGGACAATTCGATGGTGGTTTACTGCGGCGGTCTTTCTGACGCCAACAAGCATTCCCACAACAATCTGCCGGCGATTGTGGCTGGGCGGGGCGGCGGGGTGCTGCAGCCCGGCCAACATCTCTCTCTCTCCCAGCCCGCCCCGATGACCAACCTCTATCTTGGCCTTTTACAGCGAATGGGATTGCCGGTGGAACGGATCGGGGATTCTACGGGGGCGCTCTCCGGAGTTTAGGCTGGAGGGGTTTGGGCACTGGCGTGGATGAATCGGCGCTCCCTGGGGGATGCGCCGGCAAAGGCATCAGCGATCCTGAGGGGAAATCCGGGCATAGATGAGCCGGTGGTCGCTAGCGCGTTTCCACTCTGGTGCGCCGCTAATCCGGGCGGAGCCGGTGACTTCCGGTCTGAGTGCGCGGTTGATCAGCAGGTAGTCGATGCGCGAGTAGACCCCGGTGAACTGCCGGTAATGTGTCCAGCGCTGTCCCTGGGGGTCCTCTGCTGCAAGGTCTTGCAGGCTGAAGGCTCCGCCCCATGGACCGAGTGCCTGGCGGACTGCGGGCTGCTCTCGGGTGTCGTTCAGGTCGCCGTAGACCAGCAGGTTCGCACGGGGATCCTCGCTTAAAATGCTTTCGACCAGCAGCCTGAGTTGGTCTGCCTCGCACCGGCGGATGAGGTCCTCCCCCGCGGGCGAGGGCAGCTTGCTTTTGAAATGTACCCCCACGAGGCGCAGGGTGTAGCCGGAATTGACCTGAATGGAGACATCCAGAAAGCCACGCCTCACAAGTTCCGGACGGCCGTTTAGCTGGAAGGGAACCTTTGGAAGGGATTTTCTGCGGACGATGGGAAAGCGGCTCAGAAGGGCAAGGTGTCTGTCGGGATCCGGGCCAGGAACGTACTCGCGATACGGAAGGCTGAGGCCTTGCTCCTTCAGCCGATGCTCCAGGTCTGCGAGCGCAGCTTCCTCGCCCATTTCGCAGACGCCCAAGATGTCGGGGGCGACACCGGCGACCACCTTGGCTAGGGCATCGCGAGCCGGTTGAGATTTTGGGCGGGTCCGTTCGGAGCCCGTAAGGGTGTAGTTTTCGAGATTGTAGGCCCCAAAGGTGATTTCGGACTGAGGCTGCCCAGCACGAGAAGGAGGGGTGTGGAGCGCAAGATAGACAAGTACAGCGGAACGCCAAAAGGAGAGGTTCATCTGCATTCCGGATCGGTCACGGAATGAAGCAGGCGCTCAAAAAACCAAGCTTTGGCTAGTTTTCCACCCTTTGGGGAGGCGACAACTCCCCCCACGGCTGAAGGGAAACCCGAAATACAACCAGCGAACGATCTTCCCAGAACCCTGCGGCCCCGATTTTTCTGGAATGTCGCTAGGGCTGGTTGAGGTCTGCCTGAAGGCTGGGCTGCTAGACGTGAGGCTTGAGCGCTTCCGGAATGGGCGACGCTGTGGGGACCTGTGCAGGCGTTCCCGTGGAATGCGGGACGACGCTGGCCTCGACGGCGTGAACCGGTGCAGCAGCAACCGTGTCCGCCGGTTTGGTGAGGCTGATCGGCGCAGGGTTGGCAGCGTTGGGCAGTGCCTGCGTTTCGATGGGCGGATGGTAGAGGCCGCTCTCGACAACCTGGGAGGCATTGTGGAGCTCCTGGTTGACGTTGTCCTTTGCTTTGCTGAACTCGCGTACCGCTTGGCCGAGGCCCTTGGCAAACTCCGGCAGCTTCTTTGCCCCGAACATGATGAGAACGATGACAAAGATAATGATCATGTCCGGACCGGCTAGATTGGGGAGAAGCGCAAGTGTGTTCATATGTCGCGGGGGTTAGGTTAGCACTGCTCTTGAGGTGATGCAACGCACGATCCTGCCAAAGACCTTTGCTTAGGAAGGGAAGTGGTGAGGCGGTCGGCAGCGAGCAGAATGCCAGATGCCTTATCCCAGGTTTCCTGCCATTCCAGTTCCGGTACTGAATCAGCGACCACGCCTGCACCCACGTGAAAGTGCGCCCGTTTTCCTTCAAGCAAAACTGTGCGGATGAGGATGTTAAATGCGCTGTCGCCACTGGCCCCAAACCATCCCGCCGCGCCCGTGTAGAGGCCCCTGTCTACCTGTTCGAGCTCAGCGATGACTTCTCTCGCCCTTTTTTTGGGCGCCCCGGTGATGGAGCCCCCGGGAAAACAAAGTTGCAAGGCCGTCACCTGGTCCATCCCTTCGCGCAGACGCCCCTCGACTGTGGAAACAAGGTGGAAGACCTGTTCGAATTTTTCCAGTTTAAGGAGTTCGCTCACTCGCACACTGCCCCATTCGCAGAACTGGCCCAAATCGCTGCGTTCCAGATCCGTGATCATGACCAGTTCTGAAATCTCCTTGGGAGAGGTGAGCAGGTCAAAGGCGCTGCGCGCATCCGCATGCAGATCGGCGCGGCGCGGGCGGGTCCCTTTGATTGGGCGTGTCCGGACGCTATCGCCCGCGAATTTGAGGAAAAGTTCCGGTGAACTGCTGAGTACCGTGCGCTCTTGCTGCCTGAGAAAGGCTCCGTAGGGGGCCGGAGAGTAGTGTCTGAGGGCCTCGTAAAACGCCCAAGCATCACCGCCCGGCCACGCCGCCTCAAAGCGGTGGCTGAGGTTCACCTGATAGATGTCCCCAGAGCGGATGTACTCCTGTGCCTTCTCCACCCACTCGCAAAACTCTGAGCGCTCCACCGTCGGATGAAAAAGGAGGGGCCCGGCAAGTTTGCCAGGCGCAGGCTGCGGCTCGAGGAGGCCCCTCCACCAGTCCCCACATGCATACCAGCTGCATTCCGCGTGCCTGTAGACCAGCACCTGGCGGTACACGCAAAACTCGAAGTTCCCTCCGTAGCCGACGGTTCCCGCCACCACCGGTCCCGGCAAGCCGTCGTCTTGGGCGCAGTAGCTTGCCGAAAGCTCCAAGACCGCCGCCTGAAGGGTGCCTCGATCGGACTCCAAAAACAGGTTGCCGGTCAGACGCTTCTCCGGCCGGATAGCCAGCAACGACAGAGAAGAAGGATCATCGCCCTCCCGGGCTGAGTCGAAAAACACCATCCCAGGTTGGGAGCAGGCGCGCGCGGACAGCTCCACGGGGGAGAAATCTGCCAGTTCCGGGATCGGTTGGAATCGCGTTTGCATGAAAAAGCGGCGGTTGCAAAACAAGCCCTGAAGCGGTTTCTTTTCAAATGCCACAATCACTATAGCGTGTCTGCCAGATCCTGTCTCATGAAGCTGCTCCACCCCCTTGTTTTGCCTGCTTTTTCCTCTGTGGCCGCGCTGTTTTTTTCCGCCTCCGCGGCTTTTGGGCAGGCCGATTTGCCCCTGCCGGCGGCCCGCAGCACCGAGGGCGGCGGCGCGCGGGAGCTTCAGCGGCCAGCACTCCAGCCAGACCCGTTTTCCGTTCCCGCCCCTCTTCCGCTGCCTCCGGAACCCTCCCCCTTTCCGAGCTTTCCTCCGGGTGCGGGTGCGCCCAGCCCGCTGGAAATTGACCTGCGGAAACGTGCCGAGACTTCGCTCATCCCCGAGGGCCCGAACCCTACGGAGGATGCGGCTATGCAGCTGCGGGACAGGGTGCGCTACCGCGAACTCAAAGCACGTGCGCTGGCCCGTCCGGAAGTGCGTTCCTCCTTGGAGGCCGTCCAGAAGGCCCGCTCTGATGGCGAACTCCGGGCGGCTTGGCGCCAGCATTACGCCTGTTTTTTCTCCGCAGTGCGGTCTCTGGACAAGTCGCTGGAACCCCTGATCGTGCAGCGGGAGAGGGAAGCGCTTTCGCCTCTGCTCGAGAAGCTTCCGCGCGCCGGTAGCACGCGCTGAAGCCGCGGGAATCACTGGACGGACTTATGAAAATTTTGATTCTAGGGGCTGGAGGCAGGGAGCACGCTTTGGCTTGGAAGCTGCGCCAGTCTCCCCGGGTGACCGAGGTTTACTGCGCCCCCGGCAACGGGGGCATTTCCGAAACGGCGACTTGTGTGCCCATCAAGCTTACCGAGCAGGGGGCTCTTGTCGCCTTTGCCAAAGAGCAGGCAATCGACCTGACCGTGGTCGGCCCGGATGACGCGCTCGCGGCGGGTATCGTGGACCGTTTTGAGGCGGAGGGGTTGCGAATCTTCGGCCCCGTGCAGGCGGCCGCCAGGCTGGAATCTTCGAAAGTGTTTGCCAAGGAATTCATGCAGCGGCACGGCATTCCCACGGCGGCCTCGGGCCATTTTACAGACAGCGCCCTGGCGCAGGAATTCGCCGCGAAAATGTCGCTGCCGGTGGTGGTGAAGGCGGACGGTCTGGCTTTGGGCAAGGGCGTGATTATTGCCGAGACTCACCAAGAGGCAGCCACGGCCATCCGCCAGATCATGGACGAGCGGAAATTCGGGGACGCTGGCAGTGCGGTTGTGATCGAGGAGTTTTTGCAGGGACCGGAGGTTTCCATTCACGCCCTGGTGGATGGTTCCACCTACTTGCTTTTCCCCAGCGCACAGGACCACAAGCGGGCGCAGGACGGAGATTTGGGACTGAACACTGGCGGGATGGGGACCTACAGTCCGGTACCCCAGCTGACTCCGGCGTTGGAGTTGGAGGTGCGCAAGGAGGTGCTGGAGCGCTTTATAGCAGGGATCAAAGCCGACGGGATCCGTTACAAGGGGATGCTGTTTCCGGGATTGATCCTGACTGCGGCGGGCCCCCGGGTTTTAGAATTTAATTGTCGGTTTGGTGATCCTGAGACCCAGGTTCTGCTGTCCAGATTGGAAACCGATCTTCTGGACCTTTTGGAGGCCTGTGTAGAAGGAACGCTCGCTCGGCAGG
>CANJYI010000023.1 GCA_947478975.1 Chthoniobacteraceae bacterium | reverse complement strand
GGCCCTTATTTACCGCGGACAGCGGTGGCATCCCCGCATCTCACGACCTCTCTTCGGTGAAAGTCGCCGGGCACCCGAAGTTCTTTACTTTGGGAGTTGGGGTGCCTTGACAAACGTTAGGCTTGCGACGGCGTCTCAATAGCCATGTGCCTTCCGATGATCCAAAAAAGCATTGCCAGGCAGAAGCTTTATGAGCATCCAAGAGAGCTGTGGCCTGCCTCAGTTCTTTCTTAGCCGCCTCGTTAGGCCGACTCGATCGGTACCGAGGAAGGCCGGATGGAGCTACAGAGCGCCCGCTTGACAGATTTCGAACCAAAACTATATGAGAACTCCAAAAATCCGCTTAAAACTGGTGGCGGCAGGCTCTTCTGTCCTTCTTGCAGTGGCAGGTTTGACTTATTTGCTGAACACTGGGCCGAACCAAAGCGCGCAACCGAGTCCTTCGCAGGCGGGAGCGCCGGAAACGGTCGCCGCGGTTTCTGAAGTGTCCACTCCGGTAAAGGACGAGGCCCTTGCCAATACGTCCACCCCGGCCGTTGCAAGTGTTCAACCGCCGGCCCAGCTTCAGACAGGAGGAGCAGGTTCGCTGGCTTACCGCTTCAAGGGTGCGGCTCAAGGGCAACCCCTAGCCCGTGTGGCGCCTGCCGTGAGCGAAGGTGCAGAAAAGGGGCGGGTCGTGGAAATGGAGCGGCTTTCGGTGTCCGAGATGGGAAACTGGACGGCAGGCCAGACTGTCCGTCTGGCAACTCCAGACGGCGAGCTGTCCGGCCTTGTGAATTTGGTGCAGGCCGACGGCACGGGTTGGGTTCGCGTCGGAGGAAGCCTGCAGGGGCGTGCAGGATCTTTCACGCTAGCGGCGGGACCTTCGACCTCCGGCGGTCTTCTGATGCTACCCTCTACCGGCAAAGCCTTTGAGGTTGTGACGGAGCAGGATGGCCGTGTGCTGATGGTCGAGCGCCGGTTGGCGGACAAGCGCTGTTTCACCAACGAGGTGGGTGCGATGAGGCCGTACGGAACAGTGGCTACCGCTGCTACGAGCGCGATGACTCCTCCGCTGTTGAGCAGTCGGCCAACTGCTCCCGCGGTGATCTACATGGATTTCGATGGCGAGACGGTGACCGATCCGGCTTGGAACAACGGCGTTAAAATCGTTGCACTGGCGCCCAACCTTACGAACGCCGAGATCGAGCAAATTTACCTTCGCGTGAAGGAGGACTTTGCGCCCTTCAATGTGGACGTCACCACCGACAAAACCCACTACAATGCAGTGCCTCCCAACCGTCGCACCCGTTGTATCATAACGCCTACGAACACCGCGGCTCCCGGTTCGGGCGGGGTGGCGTACATTGGCGCTTTCAATTCGGCGGGTACGAGCTTCTCAAACGACGTTCCCTGCTGGGTGTTCAATGGCGGAATTGTTGGAGCCGCCGAGGCGATCTCCCATGAAGTTGGACACACCATGGGCCTGCTTCACGACGGGCGGACCAGCCCGTCGGAGGGGTACTATGCCGGCCAGGGGACTGGCGCCACGAGTTGGGCGCCGATCATGGGCGTTGGCTACTACGTCAACGTTTCCCAGTGGAGCAAGGGCGAGTATTTGAATGCGAACAACAAGGAAGACGACCTTGCCATCATCACCCAGTTCGCCAACGGGGTGGCCTATGTGGCCGATGAAGCCGGCACCTCCGCCGCAACGGCAGCGCCTCTGATGGTCACCTCCGGCAGCATCAACCAAACGGGTCTCATTACTGGCGCAACGGACTCCGATTTCTTCCAGTTCACCTCCACGGGAGGGTCGATCGCCATCACCGCGTCGCCGGCGGCGGTTTCTCCGAATCTGGACATCCTGCTGGAGCTTCGCAACGGTGCGGGAACGCTGGTGACAGCCACCTCTCCCACCACGAACCCAGCCAACCCGGTTGACGGACTCGCAGCGACGCTTTCGGCAACGCTAACGGCGGGCAGTTACACAGTGAAGGTCGCAGGCACGGGGAAGGGAAGCGCCACAGCGGACGGTTATTCTGCTTACGGCTCGCTTGGGGCCTACACCCTCACGGGTACCATTTCCGGAGTGTCGCAGGTGCCCTCCATCACCAGCAGCGCACTTTCCTCAAGCAAGGTGGGAAGCGCCTACTCCTATCAGATCACCGCCACCAACACGCCCACCCGCTACGGGCTCACTGGTGCCCTCCCCGCCGGGATTACGTTCACCGAGGCAAGCGGGCTCATCTCAGGAACGGCCACGGCCGCGGGCTCCTTTCCCCTCGTTCTGACTGCCACGAACGGGAGCGGATCCGGTTCGTCGTTTACGATGACCCTCACCGTTTCCCCAGCGGTTTTGCTGCTCGCCGATGCGATTGATTTGCAGGGCTACACCGTTACAAACGGGGGCACCGCACCTTGGCTTGCGCAGGACGCAGCGACCTCGGGCGCGATGACATTCGACAATGTTGATTCTGCTGCCAGCGGCAAAATCACCCATGGCCAGACCAGTTCAATGAGCATTTCGGTGGTTGGCCCCAAAAAGTTGGGCTTCCGGTGGAAGGTCAGTTCGGAGGCGTCGAAGGACCTGTTGAGTCTTGTCATTGACGGCGTCGTTGTTGAATCCATCAGCGGTGAGACCAGTTGGGCATCGCGGTCGATCTCGTTGCCCGTCGGCAACCATTCGGTTGAGTGGCGCTACTCAAAGGATAGTTCTATGAGCGCCGGACTGGACGCGGGTTGGGTTGACACCGTTTCGGTGGCCGCTCCTGACGCGCTGAGTTTGTCCGGGGGCTTTAATTTTGGAAAAGTAGGGATTGGGAGCAGCGGAACGAGCAACCTGACGATTTCCAACAACAGTGCTTCGGCTATCGACGTCACTGGGATCACCTACCCTGTGGGATTCTCGGGAGCCTTCAGCGGAACAATTGCCGCCGGCACAGCCAAGGTGGTCAGCGTGAGTTTCACTCCGACGGCAGAGAGTGCGTATGCGGGGAATTTGACGGTGGCCTCCAATGTGCTGCCCGGAGGACTCAGCCTGCCAGTCAGTGGTGAAGGTGTCGTGGCGCTCGTGGGTCTTGTCAGCAACGTGGCGGTAGCCCCTCTTGGCGCTCCAATCGGATCCAGCCGTACCTACAAGATCACCGTACCCGCGGGGAGCACCTCGCTCAAGGTGGTGACTTCCGGAGGAACGGGAGACGCGGACCTTTACCTGAAACGGGGGGTCACCCCGAGTTCGTCGGACATCGACTTTTTGTCTGAGGCGACGGGCAATGCGGAGAGCATCAGCGTGTCCAATCCTGTAGCTGGCGACTGGTACATCCTTCTCTATGGCTACGAGGAGTATGCGGGTGTGAGCCTTACCGCAACTGTGACCGCCCCCCCCTCAAGCTTAAGCATAGTTTTGACCTCTGCCGGAAACGGAACGGTTACGGGTGGCGGCAGCTATGTAACGGGCAGCGCCGTGGTGGCCAAGGCAACGCCTTCAGCTGGATACGTTTTTGATAAGTGGGTCGAAGGCGGCTCGATCCAAAGCACCTCTGCCTCCTACCCCTTTACCGTCACCAAGGCTCGGACGCTTGCCGCGTATTTCACCAACGTGATTTCACTGACCAACAACGTCTCAGTATCCAATCTGTCGGGCGCTGTCGGCAGTCAGATGCTCTACAAGATTGTTGTCCCCCCGAACACCGGGTTGCTCTCAATCAAGAGCTCTGGTGGGACAGGGGACGTGGATCTTTATCTCAAACGGGTGAGCCCGCCGACCATCACAGCGTTTGATTACCGCTCTGCGCTCACAGGAAATGCCGAGAGCTTCGCCGTGGTGAACCCAACGGATGGGGATTGGTACGTGCTGGTTCGTGGTTCAAAGGCCTACGCCAAGGTCGCGATCAAGGCGGTCCTCACCGCCAAGACTTCTGCGTTGACCGAGACTGCCAACTCAACCGCGCTCAAGAGGATGGCCGGCGGTTATGACGGACTGCTG
The DNA here is from genome assembly GCA_947478975.1 of Chthoniobacteraceae bacterium. Taxonomy (GTDB): domain Bacteria; phylum Verrucomicrobiota; class Verrucomicrobiia; order Chthoniobacterales; family Chthoniobacteraceae; genus Chth-196. The sequence continues at coordinate 9,675 of CANJYI010000023.1, read as the reverse complement.
GGTGACGGTGCTGTCCGGTTGCTGGGACGGATGGAAGTCCAACTCACTTCTGCCGGCGCCTTTTCCTGCCGAGCGCTCCTGGATGGGGTCTCCTACAGCCTGACTGGCCGCTTGGATAGTGAGGGACGCTGGATGGGATCCATCAAGGTGGGCGGAGTGCCGATGGCAGTGGGCTTGGCGGCAGACCTCGTTGGAGAACAAATCATCAAGGGCTCCGTCGGTTGGGATGGAATTCAATACGAGGTGCTTGCGATGAAGCAAACCGTTGGCGCACCAGACCAGGCGGGAACCTACCCTGTGACGTTGTGGGCCAACGCAGACGATACTGGCGCCACGTTGCCACCGGAAAACGGCTCGGGAGTCCTCAGTGTGAAGAAGGACGGCAAGGCAAGCTTGGCCGGTGTTCTTGGTGACGGCACTCGCGTTAACGCCAGCGGCCATCTTTCCACCGACGGAAAGTGGGCCATGTATTCGTCGCTCTATGACAAGAAGGGTGCGATAGGGGGCTGGTTTGTGTTTGAGCCTTGGAAGACCAGCCAGCGGGTGAAGGGTTCCTTGCGCTGGATCAAGGCGGCTGATGACACTGCTTCCGAGTACAAGGACGGCTTCAACGGCCTCGTGACCGGAGAAGGTGCGATGCTTGCGCCCTAGAGCGTTGCAACGCCAGGTGCGACCGACGAGGCGTTAGCGCCACACGGAGGCGCAGGGCGCCCATGCAGAAAATACAGGTTCAGGCGCGTCGCAAGGCGCGCCTTTTCCTTTGGCTCAGGCGCGTTCCCTACAGCGCTTGCGGTGGGCTGTCCGGTCAGGATGCGGGACCTGGGCCCGATCGGAACCAGGCATCGCAGCCATGGCAAAGGACATTCCCATATAAGTTGTCAGGGATCTTCTCCGCAATTAGCGTCCCTACTCCGATGGCCTGGGTTGAGTTGATACAACTGTCAAAGTTCTCAAGCTTTTAGCCTTGGAAAAGCGCCGTCCTTGGTAACCTGAAGGCACACTGGCGTGTGATTTGTTCAGAGGTCGGCGGTTTCCATACGTACCTCGTACTCTTATGAAACTACACCGCCTCTCCATTCTGTTTTACTCCGCCCTCGCCTTGTGGGCCCCCTGTGGGTTTGCCCAGACATCGACCGTGCCCACGTTGCTCAGTTATCAGGGGCTTCTTTCAGACAGCGCTGGCAACCTCATCGGTGCCACGACGCCCGTGAATCGGACCGTCCAGTTTCGTTTGTATAACACCAGTTCCAATGGGACGCCCATCTGGGCGGAGTCCCAGGTCGTCACCATCTCCGCAGGAGAGTTCAGCGTGCTCATTGGCAACGGGGCGGGGATCTCCGGGTTGTCCGGCCCCAGCGCCCCGGCCGTCCAGCCCTTCACTTCGCTTGCGGACGCCGTAAATGCCTCGGCTTCGGCTGCCCTCTTTCTGGGGTTGACCGTCGATGATGGAAACGCCGCCACCACGGATCTGGAGGTGTCGCCGCGCCAGCAGCTCGTAGCTGGGATGTTTGCGCTGCGCGCAAAGGTGGCTGAAAGCGTGGCCAATGGAGGCATCACTTCCGGGATGATCGCGGACTTCCAAGTTTCGACCAACGCCCTCCAGACGAGTGCCGTCACCACAGCGAAGCTGGCCGATTCCTCCATCACTTCAGCAAAGATCGCCAATGGAGCCATTCTCGCAGTGGATCTGTCGTCGGCTGCTGTGACGGCCGACAAGATTGACACCAACACGGTCGGGCTCTGGAGTGTCGCCGGCGCGAACCTCTACCGGCCATCTGGGAACGTGGGGATCGGGACGACCGGGCCCGGCTACCCGCTGAGTTTTCCCGAGCAGCTGGGTGACAAGATTTCGCTGTGGGGCCAGTCGGGAGCCCATCTGGGTTTCGGCATCCAACCTTCCGCCCTGCAGATTTATGGCGCCAACGTGAACGACGATGTGGTCTTCGGGTACGGCTCCTCCTTTGCACTGACAGAGGTGATGCGGGTTAAGGGCAATGGGAACGTGGGGATCGGCACCAGCACCCCGGCCTACCCGTTGAGTTTCCCAAACACGCTGGGCGACAAGATCACCCTGTGGGGGCAGTCGGGAAACCATTACGGTTTCGGAATTCAAGGCGGCTTGCTACAGATTTTCACGGACGGAGGCGGTGCGGATGTCGCCTTCGGCTTCGGAAATTCCGGCAGCTTTAATGAAACGATGCGGGTCAAGGGCAACGGGCGGGTCGGGATCGGCACAAACAATCCACAGGGCGGGTTGCACGTGTATGAACCCAACGGAAGCAGTGGCGGCCCAACGGCCGGTGCCATTACGGTCGAACATGGGGACAACTACGGGGCCAGTAGCATCGTCTTCCCCAGCCGCGCAAACTATGGGAGCGACTTCGGCTACGTCCAGTATCTGGACAACCGCAATTACCACCAAGGCGGTGAGTCCGCGCGTATGGTCATTGGTACAAGCAACGATGGCGACGACCATGTCATCTTGAACCCGTCAGGGTTTGTCGGCATTAAAACGTACGATCCCATTGCACCTCTCCACGTGGCTTCTGGCGGGTATACCAGTTTCTTTCTGGACGCTTACTTTGATGGTTACGCCGGCCGGGACGCCAACTTTAACACAACCCAGTACCATTCGATCGTCTCGGACAACCGGGTGCGGGCAAGTGCCTTCGACGTAAACTCTGACTCCCGGATCAAGACGGACCAGAGTCCTTCGGACGGGGAAAAGGACCTGGCAACGCTCAGGCAGATCAAGATCACCGACTACCGCCACATTGACGTGGTGGGCGAGGGCAGGAGGCCGCAGAAGAAGGTGATCGCCCAGCAGGTGGAGGCGGTGTTTGCCCAGGCGATCTCAAAGGGAAGGGGGGCCATCCCGGACATTTACAAAAAGGCATCGGTCAAAGACGGCTGGGTGAATCTGGCGACCAACCTTAAACCAGGTGAGAAAGTCCGCCTGGTGACAAAAAAAGAGGCGGTGCCCTTCGAGGTGCTGGAGGTCACTGCCGACAAGTTTCTTACGGCAATGGAAGGGGACGCCGAGGAGGTCTTTGTTTTCGGGCGTGAGGTGGACGACCTTCGTTCTGTTGACTACGACGCCATTGCGATGCTCAACGTTTCTGCGACGCAGGCTTTGCTCCAAAGGCAGGAGTCGGAGCACGCGGAAAACCTGGCGCTCAAGAAAACGGTGGTTGGACTCCAGGAAAATGTTGCCACGCTCGCAGCTCGCCTAGCGGCCTTGGAAAAACTGGTGGGGGCTTCAAAGTAGACGCCTCCACACGCGCAAGTCCGGAAACCCTTGCAGGGGAGCCGTACCCAGGCCCGACGAACTGACGGCGGTTGTCTGGGTGTCCGCGGTGACGTTGTTCGCATGCCAACGCGGCAGCGGCATGCGGCGCGTCCCTCCGGCTTGCTGCACGTGAAGCTGGATGATTTTGAAGTCTCTTTTAAGGTTCCAGTTTTCCATTCATGCGCGTGCTCGACCGTCTCATCATTCCCGAGATTCTGGATTCGCTGAATCCTGAAGATCCCCGTGCCGTCCGGAGCCGGAGGGATTTGAGGTGGATCGACCTTTTCCTCGGCAACTCGCGGTGGCTTGTGCGCCAGCTCAAGAGGCAGACACCAGCCCCGGTCCGGATCCTCGAGATCGGTGCCGGGGAGGGCGGCCTGTGCCGGCAAATCAAAGCGGCGCTCTCCTCCTCCTCAGTCACGGGGCTCGATTTGATCGGGCGGCCGGCAGACCTGCCGGGAAACGTCCAATGGGTGAGTGGAGACTTTTTCCAGACACTCCCCGAAACCGGCGGCGACGCGTGCGTCGGCAGCCTCATTTTACACCACTTTTCAGACCGGGCCCTCAGCGACCTTGGCGCCCGTCTGCGCGCGTTTCGTTTCATTGCCTTCTGCGAACCGCTCCGTTCGCGGCTGCCGCTCGTGTTTTCCTCACTTTCGTCTCCGTTGGTGGGGGAGGTCACACGCCACGACATGCCTGCAAGCATCCGAGCGGGCTTCCGCCTGGGCGAACTCCCGGCACTCCTCGGGTTGGATTCGAAGCGCTGGAAAATCAGCGAATCATCTGACTGGCGTGGCTCCCTGAGGTTGATAGCCTCGCGCCTTTGAAACACCCAATTTCGATTGCAGGCGGGGGACTGGCGGGGCTTTCGCTGGGCATCGCGTTACAGTCCCGCGGCGTTCCCGTCACCCTTTACGAAGCCTCCACCTATCCACGCCACCGTGTGTGCGGAGAGTTCATCAGCGGCGTGAGTGACGAGACCCTCGCCGCGCTGGGGATCGACAGTTGTCTGGCCGGGGCAACGAGCCTGCAAAGCGTTTCCTGGAGCGATGGGGCGGGCAAACTCGCCGAAATGGACGCGCCCGGACGGGGAGTCTCGCGCTGGCAGTTGGATGACCTTTTGCAGAGGCAGTTTGTCGCCCAGGGGGGAACGCTGCACACCAACTCCCGTGCGGTGCCAGCCGTTGGCGTCGTCTGGGCGGCAGGGCGCCCCCGGAAACCGTCGCCCTGGCTTGGATTGAAGTGTCACGCCCGCAGACTGGCGCTTTCCCATGATCTGGAAATGTTCACCTCGCCGTTCGGCTATGTCGGTCTTTCAAAAATCGAGGACGGGAAGGTGAACATCTGTGGGCTCTTTAAGAGCGGCCGCACAGACGGCGCAAAGGGAACGGGGCTTCTCATTGCTGTCCTGCGGCGATGCGCCCTAAACGCGCTTGCCGACCGCCTGGAGGACGCGGAGCTCGACGAGTCGAGTTTCTGTGGAGCCGCCGGATTTCAGACAGGCACCCAGGATGGGCCATCCTTTCGAATCGGGGACGCCGCAGCCATGATTCCGCCTTTCACCGGAAATGGAATGAGCATGGCTTTCGAGTCTGCGGAGTGTGGGCTGCAGCCCGCGCTGGACTACGCCTCCGGGCGCATCTCCTGGACGGAAGCTGGCGGGGCCGCCGCCGCCGGACAGTCCGCCCGCTTTAGACGACGCATGACAACGGCAGGTCTCCTGCACCGTTTTTTGATGAATCCCACCGGGCTGAAGCTGATCGGCGCGCTCGCCCGCAGCGGATGCCTGCCGTTTCAGTCCATCCTCCATTTGGTCCGCTAATGTATCTACAAGCACTCGCCACTGCGTTTCCCCCGCACTCGTTCCGACAGGCCGAGTGCTTGGAAATGCTCAGCACCTCCGGAGCGCTGGACACCCTGCGGGGGCGCTCAAGGGAATTGCTTGAGAAGGTTCTCACGGGGGATTCGGGCATCGAAACGCGACGCTTCTGCGAGCCTGATTTGCACAAAACCTTCGGCCTGGATGCGTCCGGTCTCCACCGCCATTTTGAGACACACGCTCCGAAATTGGCTGGGGAAGCTGTGCGGAAAGCACTTCAGTTGAGTGCTCTACAGCCCAGAAAAATTGACGCCCTTTTGGTGTGCACCTGCACCGGATACCTCTGCCCGGGTTTGAGCAGTTATGTCTCAGAAATGCTGGGGCTCCGTCCGGATGCCTTCCTTCAGGACCTGCTCGGCCTCGGCTGCGGAGCCGCCCTGCCCCTTCTGGAAACCGCCCGCGGCATCCTGGCGGCAAACCCACAGGCCACCATCGCAACGGTGGCCGTGGAAATTTCTTCAGCCGCTTTTTTTCTGAATGATGAACCCGGTGTCCTCATCAGCCTTTGCCTTTTTGGAGACGGAGCCGCCGCCGCGATTTGGAAGGCAGAGGACCAGGGCGGACAGTTCCGTTTCCAGAACTTCCGCACCATTCACAAGCCCGAGCACCGGGAGAAAATCCGCTTTGTGAATTCCGGCGGGCGGCTCAAAAACCAGCTTCACCGCGAGGTTCCCGTGTTGGCGGCCGAAACCGTTGCGGAGCTTTTCAAGCTAAGGTCCGTCGATCCGGACCGCCTAGTGGCACACACCGGGGGACGGGATGTGGTTGAGGCGATCGAAGCGGCCATTCCCGAATACGGGCTTGCTGAAACCCGCGGCGTTCTCCGGAAGTACGGCAATATCAGCAGCCCGAGCGTCCTTGCTGCGCTCGAGGATTCGCTGCGAGAGTTTCCCGAAAGTAACAGCCTCTGGCTCACTGCGTTTGGCGCCGGCTTCGCCGCCCATTGCGGCGAGCTGAAACGGGAGCATTGAGGTTTTGCGGCAGCGCCGTTTCATTGGCGCACCACGGCGTCGCCGTGGGAAAGCACTCCCACGAAGCGGCGCTCAAGACGGCGTAATCACGCCAGCAGTTCCGTGATGACGCGGCGTTCTTCGACGCCCGTGAGACGCTGGTCGAGACCCTGAAACTTGTAGGAGAACCGCGAGTGGTCAATCCCCATGAGGTGCAGGACGGTGGCGTTGATCTCGTTGAGGTGCACGGGGTCCTTGGTGACGTTGTAGCTGAAGTCGTCGGTTTCGCCGAAACTGAAGCCGCCCTTGATGCCTGCGCCGGCCATCCACATCGTGAAGCAGCGCGGGTGGTGGTCGCGGCCGTAGTTGGTCTGGGTGAGGGTGCCTTGCGAATATACCGTGCGGCCAAATTCGCCGCCCCAGATCACAAGGGTGTCCTCGAGCAGGCCGCGGGACTTCAAGTCGAGGATGAGGCCGGCGCAGGCTTGGTCGGTCTGCTGGCACTGGCGGGCGATGTCCTTTGGGAGGTTGTTGTGCTGGTCCCAGCCGCGGTGGAGGATTTGCACGACGCGAACGCCCCGCTCCACCATGCGCCGGGCGAGCAACGCGCTGTGGGCAAAGGTGCCGGGCTCCCTGGCCTCGGGGCCGTAGAGCTCAAGCGTCGCCTGGGACTCTTTGGAGAGGTCCACCAGGTCAGGCACGCTCGACTGCATGCGGAACGCCATCTCGTACTGGGTCGTGCGCGCCAGGATTTCAGGATCGCCCAGCGTGCGATGGTTGGCGGCGTTGAGCTTGTCGAGCGCGTCGAGCATCGTGCGGCGGTCCGAGGGTTCGACGCCCGGCGGGTTTTGAATGTAGAGCACCGGATCGCCGCCGGCCCGGAGCGCGACGCCGGAGTGGCGTGTGGGCAGGAAGCCGCTCGACCACATGCGCGAGAAGAGCGCCTGTCCGCCGGCGCTGCGCGGGGTGAGCACAACGAAGGAGGGGAGGTCGTCGTTTGCGCTGCCAAGGCCGTAGCTCAGCCACGAGCCAATGCTTGGCTTGCCGGGGATCTCGCTGCCGGTCATCACGAAGGTGCAGGCAGGGTCGTGGTTGATGGCGCTTGTGCTCACGGATTTGATGACGGACAGCTCGTCGACCACCTGCGAGGTGTAGGGCAGCAGTTCGCTCACCCAGCGGCCGCACTTTCCGTGCTGTGCGAACTGAAAGAGGCTTGGCGCGACTGGGAACCGCGCCTGGCCGGAGGTCATCGTGGTGATACGCTGGCCGTTGCGGATGCTGGCTGGGAGGTCCTTGTCGTAGTGCTCCTGGAGTTGTGGCTTGTAGTCCCAGAGGTCCAGCTGGGACGGCGCGCCGTTCATGTGCAGGTAGATGATGTGCTTGGCCTTGGGGGCGTGCTGTGGAAACCCGGGCAGCCTCGGATGCACGGCGGGCCCGCCGGCGGTGGCTGCGGCGGCGGCGCTCCGGCCGAGCAGTCCCGTGAGGGCGATCCCGCCAAGGCGCAGGCCGGAGTCCCCCAGAAATTGGCGGCGTGTGCGGCCGTGCAGATAGTCGAGGAAGGGATCCATGGCGTTTATTTGTTGAGGGTTTCGTCGAGGTTGAGCACGAGGTTGGCGACGAGTGTCCAGGGGGCCAGGTCTTCGGGCCTGAGGCCCGCGTCGGGTTTGCTTTCACCAAAGGCCACGAGGCCGGCCGCCGCGGTGGGGGAGGCGGCGTAACGGGCGGCATGCTTTTGGAGCACGTCCTGCACGATGGCGTTCTCCTCCCCCGTGGGGCGGCGTGCCAGCACCGTGCGCCACGCGAAGCCGACCCGTTCGTCGGTGGTCGCACCGCCCTCTTTGAGAATGCGCTGGGCAAAGGCGCGCGCGGCCTCGACGTGTTGGACGTCGTTCATCAGCACCAGCGCCTGGAGCGGGGTGTTGCTGCGGTCGCGCCGTAGGCAGGAGCTTTCGCGGGCGGGGGCGTCAAAAGTCGCCATGGAAGGCGGCGGTGCGGTGCGCTTCCAAAACGTGTAGAGGCTGCGCCGGTAAAGCGAGTCGCCCTTGTCCCGCGTGTAGCGGGCGGTGTTGCTGCCGGAAAAGCCCACGGGTTCCCAGATGTTGTCGGGCTGGTAGGTGCGCACGGCCTTGCCCCCGATCTGGGGATTGAGCAGGCCGGAGACAAAGAGGACGTTGTCGCGGATGACCTCCGCATCGAGTCGGAATCGGGGACCGCGGGCGAGCAGACGGTTTTCAGGATCCTTGGCGAGGAGTTCGGGGGAGACCGCGGCGCTCTGGCGGTACGCGGCTGTCGTCACCAGCAGCCGTACCAAACCCTTGGTGTCCCAGCCGCTCTCACGAAAGGTTGCCGCCAGCCAGTCCAACAATTCGGGATGGCTTGGCGGGTCGCCCTGGGTGCCAAAATCGTTGGCGGACTTGACCAGCCCCGTGCCGAAAAACTGCTGCCAGAGACGGTTGACGGTGACACGCGCCGTGAGCGGGTTTTCCGGGGCGAGGAGCCAGCGCGCCAGATCGAGCCGCGTCGGCTCGCCCTGCGCCTGGAGGGGAGGGAAGACCGCCGGAGTGGCGCGGGAAACCTTGTCGCCGGGCTTGTCGTACTGGCCTCGGAGCATGAGGTACGCGTCGCGAGGTTGCGGCAGGTCGGCCATGACCAGCGTGGAAGGGATCTGTTCGGAAAGGGTCTTTTTCTTTGCCTCGAGTGCGAGTCTTTCGGCGCGGACGCCATCGACGACTTCGCGGGCGCCCTGGTATTCGTTTTCCAGCCACCAGTCCTTGATGCGCGCAACCTCGGCGGCCGTCCACTCCGCCGCCTTTTTGCCGCGCACAAGCGTCTGGAGGTCGGCGGGCAATTCCGCGACCCGAGTGCCCTGCTTTGCCTCGGACCAGACCTTCCAGGACCATTGGACGTCCTTTGCAGGCTCCACGCGGTGCTCGATGCCGAGCCGGTCCCAGTGCACGGTGCCGTCGAACTGTGTGAAGGCGTAGCCGTCCACCTTCATCCCTGGTTTCAGACCCAGCTTCTCTGCGGGCACCTTGAGCTGCACCCATTTGCCGGCCTCAGGCAGTTTGCCCATGGTCACCTTTTCGGGAGTACGTACCCGCCCAAACGGGATTGCGCCCTCTTCGCCCCAGACCGCACGGTGGTTCCAGCCGCCGACGTGGAATTGGAGCATGACGGCCTTGGGCTCGTCGGCGGGGTCAATGTGGCACCAGACGGAAATTACTCCGTTTGGGGGGATTGCAAAGGAGGCGCCGTTGGTGAAAAAGTCCTGCGCGACCCCTTTGGCCTGGCGGCGCAGGGCAGCCTTTCCGCTGTGCAACAGCGCCTCCGGGCCGCTCACAAGCATCGTCGGCGCCCCCGAGGATTCGACCTTCGCTCCGGCGGGGAAGGCGTCCTCAAACCAGACGGTTTCACCGGACTGCACCGGCGGCGGCGGGTTGAGGGTGGCTGGGTCGATGTAATCGAGTTTGGCGATGGCCTCGCGGATGGCGCTCTTCTTGGCGCCGATTTGGGAGTCGAGTTCTGAGAGCTGTTTTTCCTGCTCGGCAGTGGCCAGT